>NZ_JAKWFH010000016.1:0-131686 GCF_029522185.1 Burkholderia sp. IO2
CGCAGCGCGGCGGCCCGCACGCCGCACGGGCCGGCCAGCACCGCGAGCGGCAGCGGCTCGCCGGCGCGCGGCGCCCAGTCGGGCGCGGCGAGCCAGGTCAGCGGCTCGGTGAACAGCAGCGTGCCGTCGTCGCGCGGCGGATCTTCGCCGGGCTCGTGGCGGACGATCACCGCGTCGAACCGCCGTTCGTCGTATTGCGGCAGCAGGCTCGTCGACGCCCCGAGATGCATTTCCAGCGACAGGCCCGGATCCTGCCGGTGCAGGCTCGTGAGCACGGCCGGCAGGTCGGGCACCGCGACGTGCTCGCTGACGCCGAGCGACAGGCGCACCGTGCCGGTCGAGATCGCGCCGAGCGCATGTTCGTGCGCGTCGAGCAGCGCGCGGGCGGCCGGCAGGAAATTCTCACCGTCGGCGGCCAGCTTGACGACGCGCGGCGTGCGCGCCAGCAGCGGCTTGCCGAGATGCGCCTCCAGCCGCTTCAGCTTCAGGCTGACGGCCGATTGGGTGGTGCCGAGCGCATCGGCGGCGCGCGTGAAGCTGGCGAGGTCGGCGACCAGCACGAACGCGCGGACGGCATCGAGATCGAGTACTTTCATTTCAAATGAAAATGAATGAAATATTCATCAATGACTGTTCATTATAAGTTGGCGCGCCTAACCTGACGCTGTGTTTTCGTTCTTCAACGTCACTCACCGACAGGAGCAGCACCATGCCATTCACCCGTATCGCCGTCCGCGAAGGCAAACCGGCCGCCTACCGCAGGGCCCTCGTCGACGGCGTGCACCGCGCGCTGATGCACACGTTCAACGTGCCGGAGGACGACATCTTCATGGTCGTGACCGAGCATGCGGCCGAGAACTTCGTGTTCGGCCGTCACTACTACGATATCGAGCGCAGCGACGACCTCGTGATGATCCAGATCACCGCGAACAACACGCGCACGCTCGAGCAGAAGCGGGCGCTGTACCGGACGATCGCCGAGAACCTCGCGCAGCAGCCCGGCGTGCGGCAGGAAGACGTATTCATCAGTCTGGTCGAAGTGCTGAAGGAGGACTGGTCGTTCGGCAACGGCATCGCGCAATACGCGGTCTGACGTGCCGGCTTGACCTGCCACAGGGCGGCGGGGCCGGATCGACGCCTGTGCGTTTGGGCGGCGTGTACTATGGAAGCTGCTTCACGAGCGACGCCGGCGCGGTCGATGCGCCGGCGGTCCTTCATGTGCAGGAGCCTCCATGTCGCGTGTGCTGGAAATCGTGTTGTCGCTGTCGCTGGAAGGGTGGCCGGTCAAGGGCGCGAGCCGCGCCCGGGGCGCGCAGCGCGAGTTCGGCGCCGAACTCGTGCGCGCGTGGCGGATCTGCCCGCAGGTCCGGATGCGGCGCGGCCACGAGCGCGTGACGATCGAGCCGTGCCAGATCGAGGAGGCCGAGCGGAGCCCCGGCGCGAACTGGTGGACCTGGGTCGAATCGAACGCGCACGGCACGCGGGTCGTCGCCTCGCGCACGCAGACGTTCGCTCCCGGCGTCACGCAGCGTGAACTGTTCGACGCGGAGCACGCGGGGATCGTCGTCGCGACGCCGCTGCCGATACCCGCGACACGTACCGCAGCCGAGGCCGAGGCCGAGGCCGAGGCCGAGGCCGATGCGGCGGCTGCCGAAACCGGCGGCGTTGCACCGGACACCGACGAAGCGCGCGCCCAGGCGGCGGCGCTGCGCATCGTCAGCGAGCGGCGGCGCGGGCGCTGGGCCGACGACAGCGGCGTCGTGGTCGAGATGACGTTCGACGACATCACGCTGCATGGCGGAGGCGAGCCGCCGCGCCGCTACGTCGAGCTGCGCCTGGCCGCGCCCGACTGGGAAACCGTCGCCGCGCGCACGGCCGCGCTGCATGCGCTGTTTGCCGCGGCGCGCGAACTGAGCGGCGCGTGGCCCGCCTTCGTGCAACTGACGAGCGTGATCGACCGCACCTGTGCGGGCGGACCGGTGGCCGCCGTGCTGGTCAAGGCGCAGTCCGTCGACCTGACCGGCATCCGCACGCAGCGCGCCGCGTTGTTCGCGCTGTCCGGCGACATCACCGCGCAATGGCTCGGCAACGAATGCGGCGTGCTCGAGCGCGACGATCCCGAATTCGTGCACCAGATGCGCGTCGCGCTGCGCCGCCTGCGCACGCTGATGCGCTTCTTCCCGCGCTTTACCGACGATCAATGGAAGGACACGCTCGGCGTCGACCTGCGCTGGCTCGCCGCGCTGCTCGGCACGGTGCGCGATTGGGACGTGTTCGCGACCGAGAGCCTGCCCGCGCTGATCGCGGCCGACGGCGGCGGCAGCGACTGGGACGGCACGCTCGACGCCGCCCGCGCGCAGTCGATGGCCGCGCGCGTCGAGCTGCGCCAGGCGCTGCATTCGGCCCGCTATGCGCGGCTGACGCTCGGCTGGCTCGAATGGCTGAGCGCGCTCGCGCTGCCGGCGGCCGACGGCGACGACGCACCGTCGCTGCGGCGTCACGCGACCAAGCGCGTGCGGCGGCTGTTCGGTCATCTCTATGGATCGCCGTCGCTCACGTCGCTCGACACGGCGGCACGCCATCAGGTGCGGATCGACGCGAAGCGGCTGCGCTACGCGCTCGAATTCTTCGCGTCGCTCGCGTCGCGCCGCACGCGCAACGAGACGGTCAAGACGCTCACGCGCGTGCAGAGCGTGCTCGGCGAAGCGAACGACGCGATGGTCGCGCTGCACCATCTCGAGCAACTCGCGGCGCCGCCGTATCAGCTCGGTTTCGTGCGCGGCTACGGCGCCGCGCTCGAACAGCGCGCGGCGCGCGACGCCGAGACGCTGCTGGCCAGCCTGCGGCCGCCGAAGCTCGACGGCAAGCCGGGCTGAGCGCTGCGCGCCGACCCTATAATGGCCGCCCGTTTCCCGCACGCATGCCGATGATGACCGACGCTCCGCATTCCTCCTCGTCCGCCGAACCGCTCGAACTGGGCGGCGAGCTGTGGCTGCGCGCCGGCGACCAGACGCTCGGCGGCGCGACGCGCATCGCGTTGCTCGCGGCGATCGGCGACACCGGTTCGATCACGCGCGCGGCGAAGGCCGTCGGCCTCAGCTACAAGGCCGCGTGGGATGCGGTCGACACGATGAACAATCTCGCCGGCGAACCGCTCGTCGCGCGTTCGACGGGCGGCAAGGGCGGTGGCGGCACGACGCTGACGCCGCGCGCGACGTCGCTGATCGCCGCATTCCGCACGATCGAGCGCGAGCATCGCCGCTTCATCGAAGCCGCGAGCGCGGCCGTGGCCGGCTTCGACGTCGACTGGGCGCTGATCGGCCGGATCGGGATGAAGACCAGCGCGCGCAACCAGTTGTTCGGCAAGGTCGCGTCGATCGTGCGCGGCACCGTCAACGACGAGGTGACGCTTGCGTTGCCCGGCGGACAGTCGGTCGTCGCCGTGCTGACGCACGAAAGCGCCGACGCGCTGGGGCTGCGGGAAGGGGCGGACGCGTGCGCGCTGGTGAAGGCGTCGTGGGTCGTGCTCGCGGTCGACGATGGCGGGCCCGATCTGAAAGTGTCCGCGCGCAACCGGCTGCACGGCAGCGTCGACGCCGTCGCGGCGGGCGCGGTGAACAGCGAGGTGACGCTCGCGCTCGACGGCGGCGGGACGCTGACGGCCGTCGTGACCAACGATAGCGTCGATGCGTTGCAGCTCGACGCCGGCCGGCGGGCGATCGCGCTGTTCAAGGCGTCGAGCGTGATCCTGGCGGTGACGGGCTGACCCGGCCGCCCGCGCGGCTCCCGTGGCCGGCGTGCGGTGACGGCGCGAAGCCGGTGCCGCGTTCGTCCGCATCGCACCGGCTTCGTGTCCGCTTTCAGCATGTGCCGCGCTGCGGCTTCTCTCAGGCTCCAACGTGGCGACCGGCGCCACGCTCACGACCATGGCGTCGCGCGTTCAGGTGACGCGTGTCGGCCACTCGGCGTGCGGCGGGTTCGCCTGCACGCGTCCTTCGCTCAACTGCACGACCTGGTCGCCGAACGCGGCGACGTCGTCGGGGTCGTGCGAGATCAGCACCATCGGGATGTCGAGCCGCGCCTGCAGTTCGGCGAGCTCGTGGCGCATGCGCTGGCGCATCGCGCCGTCGAGCGCCGCGAACGGTTCGTCGAGCAGCAGGATGCGCGGCTGCGCGACCAGCGCACGCGCGAGCGCCACGCGCTGCCTCTGCCCGCCCGACAACTGCGACGGATATTGCCCCGCGAGCGCTTCGAGGTCGAACGCGCGCAGCCAGTACGCGACCTCCGGCGGCACCGCCTTCGCGCGCGGGTTGCGCAGCCCGGACGTGAGCCCGAACGCGATGTTCTGCCGCACGTTCAGATGCGGGAACAGCGCGTAGTCCTGGAACAGGTACGCGACCCGGCGTTCGCGGGTCGGCACGTCGATGCGGCGCGCGGCGTCGAACAACGGCTCGCCGTTCAGCGTGATCGTGCCCGCGTCGGGCGTCAGCAGCCCGGCGATCGCCTGCAGCGTCATGCTCTTGCCCGCGCCCGACGGTCCGAACAGCACGACGCGCTGCGTCGTCGCGGTGAACGACATGTCGAGCGTGAAGCGCCGCTCGGCGTTCGCGTAGGTCTTGCGGATGTCGACGACGAGGCTCATGCGGGCCTCCGCCGGCGATACGGATGGAACAGGTGCTTCATGTCAGCTGGCTCCGCCGGGCGCGCGACGGCACGAGCCAGCCGGTCGCGAGCAGCACGAGCACGCAGGTGATCGACGTCACCAGCACGAGGAAATTGGCCGTGTTGTCGTCGCCGGCCTGCACGGCCGCGTAGATCGCGACCGACAGCGTCTGCGTGCGGCCGGGCAGGTTGCCCGCGATCATCAGCGTCGCGCCGAATTCGCCGAGCGCGCGCGCGAACGCGAGCAGCGCGCCCGCGAGAATCCCGCGCGTGGCGAGCGGCAGCGTCACGCGGAAGAACACCGCGACTTCGCCGAGCCCGAGCGTGCGCGCGGCGCGCTCGAGATGCGGGTCGACGCCTTCGAACGCCGCGCGCGCCGATTTCAGGATCAGCGGAAACGCGACGACCATCGACGCGATCACCGCACCTTGCCACGTGAACACCAGCTCGATGCCGAGCGTGTCGAGCCACGCGCCGAACACGCCGCGCCGGCCGAGCAGCACGAGCAGGTAATAGCCCAGCACCGTCGGCGGCAGCACGAGCGGCAGCGTCAGCACGGAGTCGACGACGTCGCGCAACGGCGAGCGCCAGCGCGCGAGCACGAACGCGGCCGCGACGCCGAGCACGATGTCGAGCGCGGTCGCCCAGCCGGCGACCTTCAGCGACAGCAGCAGCGGGACCCAGGCGTCTTGCATCGCGAGTCGCTCACTTGGCGGGCTTGAAGCCGAACGTCGACAGCACGGCCTGGCCCTGGGACGACGCGACGAAATCGATGAACGACTGCGCCTGCGCGGCGTGGCGGCTGTCCTTGACCACGGCGATCGGGTAGGTGATGGCCGTCCGGGTCGGCACCGTCAGCGCGACCTTCACGCGGCCCGGCATGATCGCGGCGTCGGTGCCGAACACGAAGCCCGCGTCGACCTCGCCGCGGGCGACGTAGTCGAGGCTCTGGCGCACGTTGGCGGCCAGCACGCCCTTCGCGCTGACCGCATCCCACACGCCGGCCGCGCGCAGCGCGCCCTCGGTGTAGCGGCCGACCGGCACCGAGGCCGGGTCGCCGTACGCGATGCGTTTCACGCCGGGCGCGGTCAGGTCGTTCAGCGACGTCGGCGCGGCCGCGTGGCTGTCCGCCGGCACGATCAGCACCAGCGAGTTCGCCGCGAAATCGCGGCGCGTGCCGGGCACGATCACCTTTTCGTTCACCGCGCGATCCATCGCCTTCTGGTCGGCCGACGCGAACACGTCGGCCGGCGCGCCCTTGGCGATCTGCTGCATCAGCACGTCCGATGCGCCGAAGTTGAACAGCACCTTGGTGTCCGGATGCTGCTTCTCGTACGCGTCGCCGACGGCCTTGAATGCGTTCGTCAGGCTGGCGGCGGCTGACACGACCAGTTCGTCGGCGGCGGAAGCGGGCGCGCTGAACGCGAACCCGGCGGCAAGCGTGGCGATCGGCAGCAGGCGAAGCAGGGTGCGGCGAAGCGGACGGACGGTTGAGCGCATGGTGGATTCGTTTCGAATGGGTGGAAACCGTAATCGTAATATAGGGCGGGTTATAACGCTCGACATACTGTTCATGCGACGGTGCGCATGAAATGGTCAGACGTGAAAAGGGGCGGGCGTGACGGCCGGGCCGCCGGTCACGTGTGAAGCGTGCGCGGCGCCGATTCGGTGCGCTGCAGCGACGACGGCTGCGACGCGGGATGGTAGTTCGGGTTGGCCTTCCAGCGCGCGCGGACGAACGGGCGCTCGTGGCCCGACAGTTGCAGCGCGACCTTGGTGACCCAGCGATGCGACGGCACCGTGATGCCGTGCAGCGCCACGGTGACGAGCGCGAGGCTCGCGACGACCGCGGGCACCGACCAGCGGTGCGGCACCGCGCGCCACGAGCCGGCGATGAACGCGAGCGCGGCGATCGCGCCGACGATGCAGCCGGTGATCGATTCGGACGGCGAATGCGCGTCGAGCGCGACGCGCGACACGCCCACCGCGATGCCGGCCGCCAGGCCGAGCGCGATGCCGGCGATCCGCACCGGCGTGCGCGTGCGGATCAGCGCAAGGAAAATCGCGACCGGATACACCGACGTCGACAGCATCGCATGGCCGCTGAACCCGGTGAAATCCCACGCACGAATGCCGATGCCCCAGCCGAGGAACGCGATCTTGGTGAGCGCCACCACGCCGATCGCGGCCGCGAGCACGCCGAGCCATGCGGCCGCGCGCTGCCACGAGTAGCCGAGCGCGAGCCAGACGGCAATCGTGATCGCGAGCGGCAAGGTCAGGCCGGCGCCGCCGAACGCGGTGATCATGATCCACAGGTGAGAGGACAGGTCGAACATCGGAAGGGGACGAACGAAGGCGGGGAGGATGCTTAAATCAACGCGCGAGCCGGGAAGAACGACTACAACGGATACAAGCGGCGAAACCCCAGTATAGCGCCGCGTCCGCATGAGGCCCGTTTTTTGCGCCGCCGGGAACTATCGGCGCGCAGGAAAAATCCCAGAAACAATGTTATGGTGCATTGCACAAAGTCGAACGATGCACCCGTTGTGGTGCCTTCATGGCGCCCCTATTTTTCCTGACTGCGAGCCCGATCGATGACCAAAAGTCTGACCAAGGTATGGCTGGGCGGCATGAAACGCATGCTGTCTCCGGCCGCCAAGCGCGCGGCGCGCGATGCGCAGCGCATCACACGCGACGCACTCGAGGCCGCCACCTCTTCCGCCGTATCCGATCCGTCCCCGCCACGCGAATCGCGCGTGCGGCCGCGCGCGGCCGCGTGGGCCGCGGGCGAGTGGACGCGCGGCGAGCATCCGATGGCGCCCGCGCTCGGCCGCCTCGTCCAGAATCTCGCGTACGGGCTCTACGTGCCGCCCGGCCGCCGGCGCGGCGCGATGCCGCTCGTCGTGATGCTGCACGGCTGCCAGCAGTCGGTCGACGAATTCGCGCAGGGCACGCGGATGAACCTGCTGGCCGACAAGCACGGCTTCGCGGTGCTGTATCCGGAACAGTCGCTGCGCGCGCACGCGCATGGCTGCTGGCACTGGTATGAGGACACCGACCGCGCGGGGCGCGGCGAGGCGAATGCGGTGGTGTCGCTAGTCGACGCGCTGGTCGACGAACACGGCTTCGACGCGTCGCGCGTCTACGTGGCGGGGCTGTCGGCCGGCGCCGGTCTGGCCTCGCTTCTTGCACTGCACCATCCGGACCGTTTCGCGGCGGTCGCATTGCACTCGGGGCCGGCGCTGGGCGAGGCGAATTCCGGCATCACCGCGATGGACGTGATGCGGCGCGGCCTGCGGCAGAACCCGGCCGCGGCGGTCGATGCGCTGGTCGAGGCCGGCGCGTATCCGGGCATGCCCGCGCTGATCGTCCAGGGCGACGGCGATCATGTCGTCGCGCCGAAGAATGCCGATCAACTGACCGTGCAGTTCATGCGTCTGAACGGGCTCGCCGACAGCCGCGGCGCGCTGCGCGGCGGCGAACGGGTCGAGACGCGCGACACGGGCGCCCAGATCACCGATGTGTGCCGCGACGGCGAGCCGGTGGTGCGGCTGTGCCATGTGAAAGGGCTCGATCACGCATGGGCCGGCGGCGACGAAGCCGTGCCGTTTCATGCGGCAGTCGGCCCCGACGCAAGCGCGATGATCTGGGCCTTTTTCGAAGCCAATCAGCGCACTGTGGCGACCGAACGACGCATCGTTTGATCGACGCTGGTCAAAGACTAGGGTTTTCCCTATAATTCGGGAAAACCCTAGTCCAGAACCTTTGAATAGCGAGATCGAACATGTACCTGCTGAGCCACCTCTTCCTGATGCTGACCAAGAACGCTGAAAAGGCCGCGAAAGAGCGCACCGACGCGTACCTGGCCGAAGCCACCGACATCTACGACCTCGAATTCCGCATGCGCAAGATCGATCGCGACGCGGCGCTGAACCGCCCGTATTCGATCGGCGCGCGCTAAGCGGCGCACGCGGGCCTGCCGGCCCGCCATTTCGACGAATCGCGCAAAAGGGCGCGTGCGGCATGTGCCGCACGCGCCCTTTTTGTATTTTTCCTGGCCCTGCGTCGCGTCAGACGACCGCCAGGCGCACCGGCACGTTGTTGCGCGTGGCGTTCGAGTACGGGCACACGTGGTGCGCCTTGTCGACCAGCGCCTGCGCGTCGGCCTTGTCGAGCCCCGGCAGCGACACGCGCAGTTCGATGTCGAGCCCGAAGCCGCCAGCGTCGTTCGGGCCGATGCCCACTTCCGCCGTCACCTGCGTATCGGCCGGCAGCGTCTGCTTGTTCTGGCCCGCGACGAATTTCATCGCACTCAGGAAACAGGCCGAGTAACCTGCGGCAAACAGTTGCTCCGGATTCGTGCCTTCCGCGCCCGTGCCGCCGAGTTCGCGCGGCGCGGCCAGCTTCACTTCCAGCTTGTGGTCGGCGGATACCGCGCGGCCGTCGCGGCCGCCCGTGCTCGTGGCGCTGGTCTTGTACAGAATGTTCATCGTGCAGCTCCTGTCGGGAAGAGGGAGAAAAGCGGTCCGGTCAGACGGGTGTCGCCGGCCACGAGTGAAATATAGAGCACAAATCATTAGTGTGCAAATGAAATTTTGAAGAAAAACCCGGCAGCGCCGGGCGAGGTCGTCTGCGCTTGGCGCGTCAGCGTTCGTTGGCCGCCGACAATGCGTCGCGCAACTGCTGGAGATCGGCGCGCAGCCGGATCAGGAATTCGGGCGTTTGCTGCATCGCGCAAAAGAGCTCGGCGGGCACCGAGCGCGCGCGATCCTTCAGCGCACGGCCGGCCGACGTCACACGCACGTTGACGACGCGTTCGTCAGCCGCGCTGCGCACGCGCTCGACGTAGCCGAGCGCTTCCAGCCGCTTCAGCAGCGGCGTGACCGTGGCCGGATCGAGGTCGAGCCGCGCGGCGATGTCCTTCACGGCCATGTCGTCGCGCTCCCACAGCACGAGCATCGCGAGATATTGGGGATAGGTGAGCGACAGCTTGTCGAGCAGCGGCTTGTACGCCTTCGTCATCGCGTGCGAAGTCGCGTAAAGCGCGAAGCACAATTGCTCGTCGAGCGTCTGGGGCAGCGGGGGCAGGCGATCCATGGTTCGGGAAGCGCGGCGATGCGCGAACGATTTGTACGCAAATTATTTTGCGCGCAAAAGATTCGATTGAACAGGGGCGGCCGGAGGAAAGCGAGACGGGAAAGGGGAATCGGAAGAAGCGCGCCGGGCGACGACCCGGCGCGAAACAGTGCGACGGCGGGCGACATGCGCCGGCCGAAAGAGCGGGTTCAGCGGCCGGACATCGTCGTCGGCGCGCCCGGTTCCTGCACGCCGAAGCAGCCGCGATAGGTCGCGTAGAACGAGCAGTACAGCATCGTGACGATGATGATCGTCACCGGCATCATGATCGTCAGCGCATACGCGCCGGCGCCGAGCGCCTGCAGCAGCAGCGACAGCGCGAGCGACGTGCCGAGCGCGACGGCGAACCACAGCACGCCGTATACGACGAACGCGCCGCGATTGCGCCAGCAGCTGACGACGCTGAAGAACAGCGCCTTCGCGGGCGGGACGTCATGCCATGCGACCAGCACCGGCGCGAACCAGAACAGCATCGCGACCGGCAGATAGAGCAGCGTCGCGAAGAACAGCGCGCCGAGCGTGCCTTGCGCGGCGAGCGTCTCGGGCGTCGTGTTCGCTTCGTCGGCCGCGCCCATCATCACGTGGAACAGCGCGCCGCCGTCCACGAACGACGAAGCGGCGAACACCAGCACCATCGACGCGACGTAGATCACGCCGAGCGCGAGCAGCCGCTGGGTCGCGACGGTGCCGTACGAGCGAAAGCCGTCGACGAGGATCGTCGGCATCACGGTCTTGCCGGCCACGGTGTCGCGGCACGCGGCCATGAAGCCGACCGCGATGCCGGGAATGAACACCAGCGGCAGCGCGGAGCCGATCACCGGCACCATCGACACCAGCGTGATGGCGAGCAGGTACGTGAAGAACAGCGTGATGAACGCGAGCGGATTCCGGCGGAACAGCCAGATGCCTTGACGGAACCAGACATAGCCCGTTTTCGCGGGCACTTCGATCAGTTGCATGCGGTTTGGATCTCGGGTAGCGCGGGCGTATGCGCGATACGCTCGCGCAGGATGCGTTCGAAATGGCCGGGGTCGTGCGGCTTGAGCATCTCGGCCGCGCGCGGCAGGTAGAAATCGTACAGGCGCGACACCCAGAAGCGGTACGCACCGGCGCGCAGCATGTCGCTCCAGTGGCGACGTTCCTCGGCCGTGAACGGCCGGACGGTCTGGTACGCGCGCAGCAGCGCATCGGCGCGCGCGACGTCGAGTACGCCGGTCGCGAGGTCGACGCACCAGTCGTTGACGGTCACCGCGACGTCGAACAGCCACTTGTCGCAGCCCGCGAAGTAGAAGTCGAAGAAGCCGCCGAGGCGTACGTCGTGACCAGTGCCGGGCGCCGCGTGCGCGAACAGCACGTTGTCGCGGAACAGGTCGCAATGGCATGGCCCGGCCGGCAGCGCCGCATAGTCGTCCGACGCGAAGAAGCCGGCCTGGTGCGCGAGCTCGCCTTCGAGCAGCGTGCGTTGCGCGTCCGTGATGAACGGCACGATGGCCGGTACGTTCTCCTGCCACCACGGCAGGCTGCGCAGGTTCGGCTGGCTGCGCGGATAGTCGCGGCCCGCGAGGTGCAGGCGCGCGAGCATCTGTCCGACCTCGATGCAGTGTTCGACCCCCGGCGCGAGTTCGGCCGCGCCGTCGAGCTTCGTGACGATCGCGGCCGGCTTGCCGTGCAGTTCGCCGAACAGCGCGCCGTCGTCACGCGGGATCGGGTCCGGGACCGGCACGCCGTGGGCGGCCAGATGGCGCATCAGGTCGAGGTAGAACGGCAGCTGCTGCGCCGTCAGCTTTTCGAAGATCGTGAGGACGTATTCGCCGCGCGTCGTCGTCAGGAAGAAATTGCTGTTTTCGATACCGGACGGAATGCCGCGGAACGCAAGCACGTCGCCCAGTTCGTAGTGGCGCATCCATTGCGCGAGATCGGAGTCGGAAACAGCGGTGAAAACGGCCATGCGGGATGCGTCAGGTCAGGGTGTCGGCACGCGGGCGGCGTGCATCGCGACAGCAGGTGAAGGGGCGGCGCGGCGCCCGGTGCGCCACGCCACGGAATCAGTAGCGCAGGTTCAGCGACGGCAGGCGCGTGATCGGGATGCCCGCATCGTGCGGCTTCGGCGACGTGTCGGGCGTCGAGCTCATCTGGTAGCGCGTGCCGAAGTTCGATTTCACGTCGATCTCGACCGGCTTGCCGCGGTCGCGGTACTCGGTGACTTCGGTGCCGTTCTTGCTCTTTTCGTGGAAGCTCGGCGTGCGGCGGATGTCGGCGAAGTCCACTTTCGACGTGACTTCGGCGCCCGGCCGGTTGATCTTGCGGAGATCGGGCAGGCCGGCGGCTTCGTTGGCCTCGGCCCGGGCCTGCGCGTCGGCGTCAGGCGTGCCGCCGGCGGCGTGAGCGACGCCGGCGGCGGCAAACGCGACGGCAGCGGCGACGAAAATGAGCGGCTTCATGATGAGTCTCCAGTGAACCTACCGATTTTAGCAAATACTGCGCGCCATCCGGCCCCTGCGTGCGCAGGGGCGGCCATAAGGGCGACCGGGTTCCGTGGTAATGTCGTCGGATCTGACGAGGTGATGAAAATGAAAAACGATTTGAGCCGCCGGCACCGTGTGCTGTCGCCCGAAAGCCCGTCGGTCGAGGCTTTCGACGATCCGGTCGCCGCCGTCGCGCGGCTGTCCGCCATTTACGACACGAATACGGGCTTCCTGCGCGATGCGTTCGCGCGCTATCGCCGCCACGAAGCGATTACCGAGCACGTGCGCGCGTGCTACCCGTTCGTGCGGATCCGGACCGACGTCAACACGCACGTCGATTCGCGCCGCTCGTACGGCTTCGTCGCGGGTCCCGGCGTATTCGAGACGACCGTCACGCGCCCCGATCTCTTCGCGAACTACTACCGCGAGCAACTGCGTCTGCTGTCGAAGAACCACCATGTCAAGATCGAGATCGGCGTGTCGTCGCAGCCGATTCCGATCCATTTCGCGTTTCCGGAAGGCATCCATCTCGAGGGCGAACTCGATCGCGACCGCCTGCTCGCGATGCGCGACATCTTCGACACGCCCGACCTGTCGTATCTCGATGACCGCATCGTCAACGGCACGTTCGAGCCGGCGCCGGGCGAGCCGCATCCGCTCGCGCTGTTCACGGCGGCCCGCGTCGACTTCTCGCTGCACCGGCTGCGTCACTACACGGCGACGTCGCCCACGCATTTCCAGAACTACGTGCTCTACACGAACTACCAGTTCTACATCGACGAGTTCGTGAAGCTCGGCCGCACGCTGATGACCGAAAGCGACGACCCCGAGGTGCGCGCGTACCGCAGCGAGTACAGCGCGTTCGTCGAGCCGGGCGACGTCGTCACGTACAACGCGAACCTCGGCAGCGAGCCGGCCGAGGGCACCGCGCCGCCGCGCCTGCCGCAGATGCCCGCGTATCACCTGAAGCGCGCGGACGGCAGCGGGATCACGATGGTCAACATCGGCGTCGGCCCGTCGAACGCGAAGACGATCACCGATCACATCGCGGTGCTGCGTCCGCACGCTTGGGTGATGCTCGGTCACTGCGCGGGGCTGCGCAACACGCAGCGCCTCGGCGACTACGTGCTCGCGCACGGTTACGTGCGGGAAGATCACGTGCTCGACGCCGACCTGCCGCTGTGGGTGCCGATTCCGGCGCTGGCCGAAGTGCAGCTCGCGCTCGAGCGCGGCGTGGCCGAGGTCACGCGGCTGGAGGGCGCGGAACTGAAGCGGGTGATGCGTACGGGCACGGTCGCGAGCGTCGACAACCGCAACTGGGAACTGCGCGACCATCGCGAGCCCGTGCAGCGGCTGTCGCAGAGCCGCGCGATCGCGCTCGACATGGAAAGCGCGACGATCGCAGCCAACGGCTTCCGCTTCCGGGTGCCGTACGGCACGTTGCTGTGCGTATCGGACAAGCCGCTGCACGGCGAGCTGAAACTGCCGGGCATGGCCGACACGTTCTATCGCGGGCAGGTCGACCAGCATCTGCAGATCGGCGTGAAGGCGATGGAGATCCTGCGCACGAACGGGCTCGACAAGCTGCATAGCCGCAAGCTGCGGAGCTTTGCGGAAGTGGCGTTCCAGTAACGCCACCGCGCAGCGGCATGCGCAACGACAAAGGCCGCACGCGAACCTTCGTTCGCGTGCGGCCTTCATTTTTCTGCTTCCGCGTGCGGGCCTGACGGGCCTTCGCTCGGGCGCTCAGCACTCGCCCTTTTTCGCGTGTCCCGGCGGGCAGTGATAGCCGCCACGACCGCGATAGCGCTGGTGATCCTCCCACTCGCGGCGCTCCCAGTAGCGGCGGCCGTCCCAGTAGCGGTCGCCATGCCAGCCGACGATGATCGCCGGCGCCGGGGCGACCACGACGGGCGCGGGGGCGACGACGACCGGCGCGGGCGTGCCGATGTTGACGTCGACGTTGACGGCGTGAGCGAGGCCGGACAGCGAAAGGCCGAGGCCGGCAAAGGCGAGGGCGATCAGCGAGCGTTGCATGTTCTTTTCCGTGGTGTCGTGATGAATAGGCCGGCGCGACGCGATGGAAGCGAGGGGGACCGTTCCACCGGGGGAACGCCGCGCCGACACAATGCAGTGTGCTGCGGCACGACGGAAAAGGCGAGTCGTGATTATTACGGAGGATTGGCGGCGCGCAGGCACGCGATGGGCCCGCCGTTTGACATTGGGGGCCGGCTGGTGCGGCCGATCCCGCCGCATGGTGCAGCGCCGGCTGCGGAGATTTGACATTCGACCGCGCGCGGCGGTGAACGGGTATTAACAGCGCGTTACAAAGTCACGCCCGGAGAGCCGCCGGAGCGCACTTCCGTCGCATGAAAAGCACAACAGCCGGCGCTCGGCCGGCTGTCGTCACCGACCGGTTACAGATAGAACATCCGGTCTTCTTCCGGGCGCGGCGGATGATCCTCCTCGTCCGAACCCTCTTCCTCGCCGCTGTCCTCGTAGAACGCGAGCACCGCGTCGAGCACCTGGTCGGGGTCGTCGATCACCTGCATCAGATCCATGTCTTCCGGATTGATCAGGCCCATCGGAATCAGTTGATCGCGGAACCACTGCAGCAGCCCCTGCCAGAATTCGCTGCCGACGAGGATGATCGGCACGAGGCGCGATTTTTTCGTCTGGATCAGCGTGAGCACTTCGGACAGTTCGTCGAGCGTGCCGAAACCGCCCGGCATCACGATCACCGCATCCGAGTTCTTCACGAACGTGACCTTGCGCGTGAAGAAGTGGCGGAAGCGCAGCGAGATGTCCTGATAGTGGTTGCCGGCCTGCTCGTGCGGCAGTTCGATGTTCAGGCCGACCGACGGCGCCTTGCCGGCGTGCGCGCCCTTGTTCGCGGCTTCCATGATGCCGGGGCCGCCGCCGGAGATCACCGCGAAGCCGGCGTCCGACAGCTTGCGCGCGATCTGCGCGGCGAGCTTGTAGTGCGGGGTATCGGGTTTGAGGCGGGCAGAACCGTAGATGCTGACAGCCGGGCGGATCTCCGACAGGTACTCGGTCGCCTCGATAAACTCTGCCATAATCGTGAACATCTGCCACGATGCGCGCGCCTTCTTGGCCGTCGCGCGTTCTTGATCTGCGAGCGAACGCAGACTCGGAATCACTTTTCTCTTGTTCATAATGCCTGAAGAACGAAATCTGGAAGGTAAGACCCTGCTATTGGTTGACGGTTCGAGCTATCTGTATCGGGCTTACCATGCGATGCCTGATTTGCGTGGCCCTGGCGGGGAGCCGACCGGAGCGCTCTACGGAATCATCAACATGCTGCGCCGTATGCGCAAGGAAGTCAGTGCAGAGTATAGCGCTTGCGTGTTCGATGCAAAGGGCAAGACGTTCCGCGACGACCTTTATGCCGACTATAAGGCAAACCGTCCGTCGATGCCGCCCGATCTCGCATTGCAGGTCGAGCCGATCCACGGCGCCGTGCGCGCGCTCGGCTGGCCGTTGCTGATGGTCGAAGGCGTGGAGGCCGACGACGTGATCGGCACGCTCGCGCGCGAAGCCGAACGGCACGGGATGAACGTGATCGTGTCGACCGGCGACAAGGATCTCGCGCAGCTCGTGACCGAGCGCGTCACGCTCGTCAACACGATGACCAACGAGACGCTCGACCGCGACGGCGTGATCGCGAAGTTCGGCGTGCCGCCCGAGCGCATCATCGACTATCTCGCGCTGATCGGCGACACCGTCGACAACGTGCCGGGCGTCGAGAAGTGCGGGCCGAAGACGGCCGTGAAGTGGCTGTCGCAATACGAAAGCCTCGACGGCGTCATCGCGCACGCGGCCGACATCAAGGGCGTGGTCGGCGACAACCTGCGCCGCGCGCTCGATTTCCTGCCGCTCGGCCGCAAGCTCGTGACTGTCGACACGTCATGCGATCTCGCGCCGCATCTCGAATCGATCGAAGCGTCGCTGAAGACCGACGGCGAGGCGCGCGAGCTGCTGCGCGACATCTTCGCGCGCTACGGCTTCAAGACCTGGCTGCGCGAAGTCGAGAACGCACCCGCGGAAGGCGGTGGCGCCGATGCGCCGGAAGGCGAGCCGGCCCCGGTGATCGCGACCGACGTCGTGCGCGAATACGACACGATCCAGACCTGGGAGCAGTTCGACGCGTGGTTCGCGAAGATCGACGCGGCCGCGCTGACCGCGTTCGACACCGAGACCACCGCGCTCGATCCGATGCTCGCGCGGCTCGTCGGCCTGTCGTTCTCGGTCGAGCCGGGCAAGGCGGCCTACCTGCCGGTCGCGCACCGCGGCCCCGACATGCCCGAGCAGCTTCCGCTCGACGAAGTGCTCGCGCGCCTGAAGCCGTGGCTCGAATCGGCCGATCGCAAGAAGGTCGGCCAGCACCTGAAGTACGACGCACAGGTGCTCGCGAACTACGACATCGAACTGAACGGCATCGAGCACGACACGCTGCTCGAATCGTACGTGGTCGAATCGCACCGCACGCACGACATGGACAGCCTCGCGCTGCGTCATCTGGGCGTCAAGACGATCAAGTACGAAGACGTGGCGGGCAAGGGCGCGAAGCAGATCGGTTTCGACGAAGTGGCGCTCGCGCAGGCCGCCGAATACGCAGCCGAAGATGCGGACATCACGCTGCAGCTCCATCACGCGCTGTATCCGCAAGTCGCCCGCGAGCCGGGCCTCGAGCGCGTGTACCGCGAGATCGAGATGCCGGTGTCGCTCGTGCTGCGCAAGATGGAGCGCACGGGCGTGCTGATCGACGATGCGCGGCTGCAGGCGCAGAGCACCGAAATCGCGACGCGCCTGATCGAACTCGAGGGGCAGGCGTACGAACTGGCGGGCGGCGAATTCAACCTCGGCTCGCCGAAGCAGATCGGGCAGATCTTCTTCGAGAAGCTGCAGTTGCCGGTCGTGAAAAAGACGCCGAGCGGCGCGCCGTCGACCGACGAGGAAGTGCTGCAGAAGCTGGCCGAGGACTACCCGCTGCCGAAGCTGCTGCTCGAGCATCGCGGGCTGTCGAAGCTGAAGTCGACCTATACCGACAAGCTGCCGCGCATGGTGAATCCCACCACCGGCCGCGTGCATACGAACTATGCGCAGGCCGTCGCGGTCACGGGCCGCCTGGCGTCGAACGATCCCAATCTTCAGAACATTCCGGTGCGCACGGCCGAAGGCCGGCGCATCCGCGAGGCGTTCATTGCATCGCCGGGCCACCGGATCGTATCGGCCGACTATTCGCAGATCGAACTGCGGATCATGGCGCACATCTCCGGCGACGCGTCGCTGTTGCGCGCGTTCTCGCAGGGCGAGGACATCCACCGCGCGACGGCCGCCGAGGTGTTCGGCGTGACGCCGCTGGAGGTCAATTCCGACCAGCGCCGGATCGCGAAGGTGATCAACTTCGGGCTCATCTACGGGATGAGCGCGTTCGGGCTCGCATCGAACCTCGGCATCACGCGCGACGCGGCGAAGCTCTATATCGACCGCTATTTCGCCCGCTATCCGGGCGTCGCGCAGTACATGGAAGACACGCGCGCGACCGCGAAGGAGAAGGGCTACGTCGAAACCGTTTTCGGTCGCCGCCTGTGGCTGCCCGAGATCAACGGCGGCAATGGCCCGCGCCGTCAGGCGGCCGAGCGCGCGGCCATCAATGCACCGATGCAGGGCACGGCGGCCGACCTGATCAAGCTGTCGATGATCGCGGTGGACGACTGGCTCACGCGCGACGGGCTTGCATCGCGGATGATCATGCAGGTGCACGACGAACTGGTGCTCGAGGTGCCGGAAGGCGAGCTGTCGCTCGTGCGCGAGAAACTGCCGGAAATGATGTGCGGCGTCGCGAAGCTGAAGGTGCCGCTCGTCGCCGAAGTGGGTGCCGGCGCGAACTGGGAAGAGGCACACTGACGCACCCCCGAGCGATTCCCGTTTCCCGCGGCATATTGTTGCAGGGATGCTGAATATCGAGATGGTTTGCTTGTGGTCAACGCGCAAGCTCCCGGACAATGCATGTCAATCATGTCATTGACGCGGGGCGGCGCGCCCCGCGTTCCGGATCGGATGCATCGAAGTGCTTCGAACTGCACATCGATGATGTCCGAACCGGTTAATCCACCGGGCGGCGCGAGTGCACGGCGTTTGCTTCATCCGGCGGCAGCAGTTTCGAATCGCAAAGGGGGAATCGGATGCATCGGATCATCATCGTAGGCGGAGGTGCCGGCGGCCTGGAACTGGCGACGCGGCTCGGCGACCGTTACGGCGCGCGCGGCAATCGTCCCGCGCGTGCGCTCGTCACGCTCGTCGACCGCAATCCGACGCACATCTGGAAACCGCTGCTGCACGAAGTCGCGGCCGGCAGCATGGACCCGTTCACGCAGGAGCTCGAATATGCGGCGCAGGCGCGCTGGCACGGCTTCGAGTTCCAGCAGGGCGAGCTGACCGGGCTCGACCGCGCGGCGAAGCGCGTCACGCTGTCGCCGATCAACGACAGCGACGGCGCGGAACTGTTGCCGGCACGCGAGCTGGAATACGACACGCTCGTGATCGCGATCGGCAGCACGACCCACTTCTTCGGCGTGCAGGGCGCACCGGAAAACGCGATCGCGCTCGACACGGTCGGGGAGGCCGAACGCTTCCGCAAGCGGCTGATCGCGGCATGCATGCGCGCGGAGCACCAGGCGCCGGCGCCGACCGCGCCGGGCGAGTCGGCCGAGCCGCGTATCCAGGTCGTGATCGTCGGCGGCGGCGCGACGGGCGTCGAGCTGTCCGCGGAACTGCGCAATACCGCGCAGGTGTTGTCGGCCTACGGGTTGCACAAACTCGATCCACGGCACGACGTCGGCATCGTGCTGATCGAATCGGGGCCGCGGATCCTCCCGGCGCTGCCGGAACGCGTCTCGTCGGCGACGGCTGAATTGCTCGGAAAGATCGGCGTGCGGCTGATGCTCGCCGAGCGCGTGACGGAGGTGGCGCCCGGGGCCGTCCACACGGCGAGCGGCAAGGTCGTGCGTGCCGACCTGACGGTCTGGGCCGCCGGCATCAAGGCGCCGTCGGTGCTCGCGAATCTCGATGGGCTCCAGGTCAACAAGCTGGGCCAGCTCGACGTGCGCCGCACGCTGCAAACCTTCACCGACGACAACATATTCGCGCTCGGCGATTGCGCGGCATGCGCATGGCCTGGTAACGAGCGCAACGTGCCGCCGCGCGCGCAGGCCGCGCACCAGCAGGCGAGCTTCCTGCTGAAGGCGATCGGCTGTCGGCTGGAAGGGCGTCCGCTGCCCGAATTCACGTATCGCGACCTGGGCTCGCTCGTGTCGCTCGGCCATTTCAGCGCGGTCGGCAATCTGATGGGCGGGTTGATCGGCGGCAACATGCTGATCGAAGGGCTGTTCGCACGCTTCATGTACATGTCGCTGTACCGGATGCACATTGCCGCGCTGCACGGTTATCCGCGGATGATGCTCGACACGATTGCGCACTGGCTGCGACGCACGACGCTGCCGCGCGTCAAGCTGCACTGATCGCGCTCGTGTGCGGAGCGGGCGGGGAATGCGCAATGTCCTGCGTATTCCCCGCCCGTTTTTCTTTTCGATTCGCAAGGATTCGGTCGCGCGGCGATCGTCGCTACGCGCCGCCGCACGGTGATTCGGCAGGCCGTCGCCAGGCTGCCGCGCGATGATCGATGCGATCGCCGCACCGCGTCGTAATCGAGTCTTACACATCTGACAGTTGACGCGACAACGGATTATTGGGCATCTTGTCCGGGTTTTCGTTTGCGGCGGGGTGCCAACCGCCGCAACATCCGCGCCGCGCGCCGGTGCGATGCCCCGTCATGCCGTCTCCGCGATCGTGACGGCGGCGCCCAATCGAGGAGTGCATTCATGTTGAAACCCGAAGTCGACAGCCTGGTCCCCCATGTCCCGTTCTCGCGCCGCAAGTTCATGCAGGCTGCGCTCGGCGGCACCTTCGCGGCGGCCGTGCTGCCCGTGTCGGCGCAGACGGTCACGACCGACAGCGACGGCCTGGACGTCGACACCATCGAGATCCGCTCGGGCGATGCGAGCGTGCCGGCTTATCGCGCGCAGCCGGCCGACAAGACGAACCTGCCGGTCGTCATCGTGATTCACGAGATCTTCGGCGTGCACGCGCATATCGCCGACGTCTGCCGGCGCTTCGCGAAGCTCGGCTATCTGGCGATCGCGCCGGACCTGTTTGCGCGGCAGGGCAACGCGGCGAAATATCCGACGATCCAGGCGCTGGTCGACAACATCGTCAGCAAGGTGCCGGACCGGCAGGTGACGGAGGATCTCGATGCGACGGTCGCGTGGGCCGGCAAGAACGGCGGCGACCTGACGCGCCTCGGCGTGACCGGGTTCTGCTGGGGCGGTCGCCAGGCGTGGCTGTATGCGGAACACAACCCGCACGTGCGGGCCGCGGTGGCGTGGTACGGGTTCGTCGAAGGCAAGACCGACGAGATGACGCCGTTCAACCCGGTCGATCACGCGTCGTTGCTGAAAGTGCCGGTGCTCGGCCTGTACGGCGAGAAGGATCAGAACATCACGCAGGCGTCGCTCGCGAACATGCGCAAGGCGATCCAGGCGAGCGATTCGAAGCTCGCGCGCGAATCGGAGATCGTCGTGTATCCGGATGCCGGCCATGCGTTCTTCGCCGACTACCGGCCGAGCTACGTGAAGGCCGATGCCGAGGATGGCTGGAAACGCGCGATCGAGTGGTTCCACAAGTTCGGCGTGATGTAAACGGCAAGCGGCGGCCGAGGCCGCCGCTGCGTGACTGCCGCGCCGTACGCGCGCTTACGGCGTCGGGCCGGTCGCGATCGGTCGCGACGGATCGGCGCTCCATTCGCTCCACGAACCCGGGTACAGCGACGCGCCGTGCAGGCCCGCCACTTCCAGCGCCAGCGCGTTGTGGCAGGCGGTGACGCCGGAGCCGCATTGCAGGATCACGCGGTTTGGCTCGGTGCCGGCCAGCACGGTGGCGAATGCCTCGCGCAATTCATGGCCGGTCTTGAAGCGGCCGTCGGCGGCCAGGTTGTCCTTGAAGAAGCGGTTGCGCGCACCGGGAATGTGGCCGCCCACCCGATCGATCGTTTCATTTTCGCCGCGATAGCGGTCCGGTGCGCGTGCATCGATCACCACGCGCGCGGCCGACGACACGTTCGCGAGCACGGCCGCTGCATCGACCGTCGATTCGAGCGGCGTTGCGGCGCGGAAGTCGCCGGCGGCCGGTTGCGGCACGTCGGTCGTCAGCGGCTGGCCGGCCGCTTCCCACGCCTGCAGGCCGCCGTCGAGCACCGCGACCGAATCGTGGCCGAGCCAGCGCAGCAGCCACCACAGGCGCGCCGCATAGGCGCCGCCTTGCGCGTCGTACGCGACGACTTGCTGGCCCTGCTTGAGGCCGCGGCTGGCGAGCAGCGTGGCGAGCGCGTCGCGGGTCGGCAGCGGATGGCGGCCGTTGGTGCCCGTCTTGCGGCCCGACAGGTCGCGGTCGAGATGAAGGTATTGCGCGCCGGGAAGGTGGCCGGCCGCGTAGGCGGCTTCGCCGGCGCCGGGATCGGCGAGATCGAAGCGGCAGTCGAACAGCGCCACGCTGCCGGGCGCCGCGGCCAGGCGCTCGGCGAGATTGGCGGCGGAGATGAGCGTGGTGTAATGAGTGTGTGGCATGACGGCTCCCTGGAGTGCAAATGGCCTGACACTCCAAGTCTAAACAAAAAAAGACGGGCCGAAGCCCGTCTTTTCGTTTGCCGGCGGCCGGGCGGCGGCAACGCGCCGCCTCCGCTGTCAGAGGTCGCCGAGGTGGCGGCGCAGGAACTCGTGGAAGTGCTGCATCCCGTCTTCCATCGGGCTCTGGTACGGGCCGACCTGCGACTCGCCACGCGCCATCAGCGCACGGCGGCCCGCGTCCATCCGCATCGCGATCTCGTCGTCCTCGACGGCCGTCTCCATGTAGGCGGCGCGCTCGGCCTCGACGAATTCGCGTTCGAACAGCGCGATTTCCTCGGGGTAATAGAACTCGACGATGTTGGTCGTCTTCTGCGGCCCGCGCGGGATCAGCCACGACACGACCAGCACGTGCGGATACCACTCGATCATCAGGCCCGGGTAGTAGACCATCCAGATCGCGCCGAACTCCGGCGGCACGCCGTTGCGGAACTTCAGCACCTGCTCGTGCCATTTCTGGTAGGTCGCGCTGCCCGGTTTCGCGAGGGCGTTGTGCACGCCGACCGTCTGCACGCTGTACCAGTCGCCGAACTCCCATTTGAGATCGTCGCACGACACGAAGCTGCCGAGGCCCGGGTGGAACGGGACGACGTGATAATCCTCGAGGTAGACCTCGATGAACGTCTTCCAGTTGTAATCGCACTCGTGCACTTCGACGTGATCGAACTGGTACTCGGAGAAGTCGAAGTGATGCTTCGTGCCGAGGTTGGCGAGATCGCGCGCGACGTTGCGGCCCTCGGCCTCGAACAGCAGCCCCTGCCAGTTCTGCAGCGGGCTCTTGCCGAGGTTCAGGCACGGCTTGTCGGGGAAGTGCGGTGCGCCGAGCAGCTCGCCTTCGAGGTCGTACGTCCAGCGGTGCAGCGGGCACACGATGTTCTGCGTGTGGCCGCGCCCGTTGAGCATGATCGCCTGCCGGTGGCGGCACACGTTCGACAGCAGTTCGATCTGGTTCGTCTGGTTGCGGACCAGCACGCGGCCTTCCTTCTCGGACGGCAGCGCAAAATAATCCCCCGCCTCGGGCACCATCAACTCGTGCCCGACGTAACGAGGTCCTTTCTTGAAGAGGGTTTCGATCTCGCGCTCGAGTAGCGCCTCATCGAAATATGCAGTGACTGGAAGCTGGCTGTGGGCCGACTTCAACTGAAGCGCATCGCTCAGATTGGACATTCCCACTCCCGGTGTTAGCGTGAAAGCAGTGAACAACCCAACCATCGAAAAATCGATTTAGGGAAACGGAGAATTATACCCGGTTCGCCTCGCAAGGCTAGGATTAAGTGCCTGATTTGTGTCAATTTTTTGTCGGGCGGCCGTCGAAAGGCGCACACTGTGCATCGAAGATGGGGCCGGGATTGTGCGCGGGCGCCCAAGACGGCAGGTCGGAAAATTCTCTTTTGCCGTAGAATGTCCGACTTGTTTTGAAATTTGACACCCTCGTCCATGGCGAAAACCGCATCCCCAGGCGCCACGCCGCCCGGCAATGGCACCGAACCGTTGCCGGACAATTACGAGATGGCGCTCGCGGAACTCGAGACGCTGGTTGCCCGGATGGAAGGCGGCGCGCTGAGCCTCGAGGATTCACTGGCGGCGTATCGCCGCGGTGCGACCCTCGTTGCGTTTTGCCAACAGCAGCTCGAGAAAGTGGAGCAGCAGGTTCGCGTGCTCGACGGCGCGACGCTGAAGCCGCTTTCGTCCGGAACGGCCGCCACGGACGGCGAAGACGACGATCTATGACATTCGAACAATGGATGCGGTCCGTGCTTGACCGTGTCGAGGACGCACTCGGCCACTATCTGCCGGCTGAAACCGCGATGCCCGCGAAACTTCACGAGGCGATGCGCTACGCGGTCCTCGGTGGCGGCAAACGCGTTCGCCCGCTGCTGTGCCATGCAGCAGGCGAGCTGACCGGTGCGACGGAGGCGGCACGCAACGCGGCGGCGGCGGCGCTGGAGATGATCCACGTCTACTCGCTCGTGCACGACGACATGCCGTGCATGGACGACGACGCGCTGCGTCGCGGCAAGCCGACCGTGCACGTGCAGTACGACGAGCCGACGGCGCTGCTGGTCGGCGATGCGCTGCAATCGCAGGCGTTCGTCGCGCTGACCGACGCCGACGCGCTGTCGCCGGTGCAGCAGGCGGCGCTCGTGCGCGAGCTGGCGCTCGCGAGCGGCTCGATCGGCATGGCCGGCGGGCAGGCGATCGACCTGGCGAGCGTCGGCCTGAAGCTGACGCGCGAACAGCTCGAGACGATGCACCGGATGAAGACGGGCGCCTTGCTGCGCGCGGCCGTGCGGATGGGCGCGCTGGCCGGCGAGACGCCTTCGGCGGAAACGATGGCTGCGCTGGACGTGTACGCGGGGGCCGTGGGTCTGGCCTTCCAGGTCGTCGACGACATTCTCGACGTCACGACCGATTCGGCGACGCTTGGCAAGACGGCCGGCAAGGACGCGGCGAACGACAAGCCGACCTATGTATCGATCCTCGGTCTCGAGGCGTCGCGCGAGCTGGCAGCGCAGCTGCGCGCCGAAGCGCACGATGCGCTGAAACCGTTCGGCGCACGCGCACAGCGTCTGGCCGAACTTGCCGACCTGGTAGTGAACCGGGTCAGCTGACGCGAAAGCCCGCCGCCGCGCACACGCTACGGTGCGTGCAAAAGAATGCGGGCGCGTTTGATTTCCTACAATGGAACGACGATGTACGACTTGCTGAAAACCATCGACGACCCGGCGGATTTGCGCCGCCTCGATCGTCGCCAACTGCAACCGCTCGCGGATGAACTGCGCGCGTTCGTGCTCGACAGCGTGTCGAAGACGGGCGGCCATTTGTCGTCCAACCTCGGGACGGTCGAGCTGACGATCGCGTTGCACTACGTGTTCAACACGCCGAACGATCGCATCGTCTGGGACGTGGGTCACCAGACCTATCCGCACAAGATCCTGACGGGCCGCCGCGACCAGATGCATTCGCTGCGTCAGTACGACGGCATCTCGGGCTTCCCGCGTCGCAGCGAATCCGAATACGACACGTTCGGCACCGCGCACTCGAGCACGTCGATCTCGGCGGCGCTCGGCATGGCGATCGGCAGCCAGCTGAACGGCGACGACCGCTTCTCGATCGCCGTGATCGGCGACGGCGCGATGACGGCCGGCATGGCGTTCGAGGCGATGAACAACGCGGGCGTGTCGGAAGATGCGAAGCTGCTCGTGATCCTCAACGACAACGACATGTCGATCTCGCCGCCGGTCGGCGCGCTCAATCGCCATCTCGCCCGCCTGATGTCGGGCCGCTTCTATGCGGCTGCGCGCGCGGGCGTCGAGCGCGTGCTGAGCGTCGCGCCGCCGGTGCTCGAACTCGCGCGCAAGCTCGAGGAGCACGCGAAGGGCATGGTCGTGCCGGCCACGCTGTTCGAGGAGTTCGGCTTCAACTACATCGGCCCGATCGACGGTCACGATCTCGATTCGCTGATCCCGACGCTGCAGAACATCCGTGAACTGCGCGGCCCGCAGTTCCTGCACGTCGTGACGAAGAAAGGCCAGGGCTACAAGCTCGCCGAAGCGGATCCCGTGCTCTATCACGGCCCCGGCAAGTTCAACCCGGCCGAAGGCATCAAGCCGTCGACGACGCCCGCGAAGAAGACGTACACGCAGGTATTCGGCGAGTGGCTGTGCGATGAAGCCGAGCGCGATACGCGCGTGGTCGGCATCACGCCCGCGATGCGCGAAGGCTCGGGCATGGTCGAGTTCGAGAAGCGCTTCAAGGATCGCTACTACGACGTCGGCATCGCCGAGCAGCATGCGGTGACGTTTGCGGGCGGTCTCGCGACCGAAGGGCTGAAGCCCGTCGTCGCGATCTACTCGACGTTCCTGCAGCGTGCGTACGACCAGCTGATCCACGACGTCGCGCTGCAGAACCTGCCGGTCGTGTTCGCGATCGACCGCGCGGGCCTCGTCGGCGCGGACGGCGCGACGCATGCGGGCGCGTACGATCTCGCGTTCATGCGCTGCATCCCGAACATGACGATCATGGCCGCATCCGACGAGAACGAATGCCGCCAGATGCTGCACACGGCGCTGCAGCAGCCGAACCCGACCGCGGTGCGCTATCCGCGCGGCGCGGGTACGGGCGTGGCGACGGTGAAGGAATTCACCGAGATCCCGCTCGGCAAGGGTGAAGTGCGTCGCCGCACGTCGCAGCCGGAAGGCAAGCGCGTCGCGATCCTCGCGTTCGGCACGATGGTCGCACCGTCGCTCGCCGCGGCCGAGGAACTCGACGCAACGGTCGCGAACATGCGCTTCGTGAAGCCGGTCGATGCAGCGCTCGTGCGCGAGCTCGCCGAAACGCACGACTACGTCGTGACGGTCGAGGAAGGCTGCGTGATGGGCGGCGCGGGCTCGGCCTGCGTGGAAGCCCTGATGGAGAGTGGGGTTATCCGACCCGTACTACAATTGGGCCTCCCTGACCTGTTCATCGATCACGGCGACCCCGCGAAGCTGCTGTCGCAATGCGGCCTCGACGGCGCGGGTATCGCGAAATCGATTCGCGAACGCTTTCTGAATCCGGCGGCCGATGTCGCCGGTCAGGCGAAGCGCGTCGCGTAAGCTGGCGCCGCCCGCGGGCGGCGTCGGTGCGACTGGCGCAACCGGTCTTCATTGATGCGGAAAACATGGGCCTGCGGGCCCATGTTGCTTTTCCGGCTGCCGCATGATGCGGCGTGCGCGTCGTCGGACGCGCGGCTTACAAGGATTGAACAAGATGAACCAGATGAATCCCGCCTTCGTGATGCCCGACGTGCAGAGCACGGTGGATACCCGTCAGATCCCGATTCAGCGCGTCGGCGTGAAGGCGGTCCGGCATCCGTTGACGGTATGCACCGAAAGCGGCGACGTGCAACCGACCGTCGGTGTCTGGAACCTCGACGTCCGTCTGCCGGCCGACCAGAAAGGCACGCACATGTCGCGCTTCGTCGCGCTGCTCGAAGAGAATCGCGCGCCGCTGACGGTCGAGCGCTTCCGCGCGATGCTCGCGTCGATGCTCGAGAAGCTCGAGGCCGAGGCCGGCCGCATCGAAGTCACGTTCCCGTATTTCGTGAACAAGACGGCGCCGGTGTCCGGCGTGCAAAGCCTGCTCGACTATGAAGTGACGCTCGCGGGCGAAAGCCGCAACGGCGATACGCGCCTGTTCCTGAAGGTGCTCGTGCCGGTGACGAGCCTGTGCCCGTGCTCGAAGAAGATCTCGCAGTACGGCGCGCACAACCAGCGCTCGCACGTGACGATCGACGCGGAGCTGGCTGCGGATCTGCCGGTCGAGGCGCTGATCCGCATCGCGGAAGAAGAGGCGTCGTGCGAACTGTGGGGTCTGCTGAAGCGGCCGGACGAGAAGTTCGTGACCGAGCGTGCATACGAGAACCCGAAGTTCGTCGAGGATCTCGTGCGGGACGTCGCGCAGCGTCTCGATGCGGACGAGCGGGTGGTCGCCTACGTGCTCGAAGCCGAGAACTTCGAGTCGATCCACAATCACAGCGCGTATGCGCTGATCGAGCGCGACAAGCGGCAGGCTGCATAACGCTGCGGCGTTTTGTCACGCCAATGAAAAAGGCCGCTCGAACGAGCGGCCTTTTTGTTTTCCTGCCGGTGGTGGCGCGTGACGCGAGTCAGCCCGCGAGCGATGCGAGATCCCAGCGCGGCTTCACCGTGAACGCGTAGTCGGCATTCGCCTGTTCGGGCCAGCGGCCGAGCCGCAGTGCGCCCGCGAGCGCGATCATCGCGCCGTTGTCGGTGCAGAGCGCGAGATCGGGGTAGTGCACGTCGAAGCCGCGCTTGGCCGCGGCCGCCGACAGTGCCGCGCGCAACTGGCGGTTCGCGCCGACGCCGCCCGCGACCACGAGGCGCTTGAGCTTCGTCTTCTTCAGCGCGGCGAGCGACTTCGCGACGAGTACGTCGACGGCCGCATCGACGAAGCCGCGCGCGAGGTCGGCCTTCGCGCGTTCGAGCGCTTCGCCGTCGAGCTTCGTCGCTTCGAATTTCTTCATCTGCGTGAGCACGGCCGTCTTCAGGCCGCTGAAGCTGAAGTCGAGATCGCCCGAATGCAGCATCGGGCGCGGCAGCACGACCGCGCCCGGCGTGCCCGTTTCGGCGAGCTTCGATACTTCCGGGCCGCCCGGGTAGCCGAGGCCGATCAGTTTCGCGGTTTTGTCGAACGCTTCGCCGGCCGCGTCGTCGAGTGTTTCGCCGAGCGTCTCGTACACGCCGACGTCGGTCACGCGCATCAGCTGCGTGTGGCCGCCGGACACCAGCAGCGCGACGAACGGGAACGGCGGCGGCGCGTCGACCAGCAACGGCGACAGCAGATGGCCTTCGAGGTGATGGATGCCGACGGTCGGCTTGTTCCATGCGAGCGCGAGCGCATTCGCGATGCTCGCGCCGACCAGCAGCGCGCCGGCGAGGCCGGGGCCCTGCGTGAACGCGATCGCGTCGATGTCGTCGCGGCGCGTGCCGCTTTGCGCCATCACTTCCTCGAGCAACGGCAGCGCGCGGCGGATGTGGTCGCGCGACGCGAGCTCGGGCACGACGCCGCCGTAGTCGCGGTGCATCGCGATCTGCGAATGGAGCGCGTGCGCGAGCAGGCCGCGCTGCGTGTCGTAGAGCGCGAGGCCGGTTTCGTCGCAGGAGCTTTCGATGCCGAGAACGAGCATGGGTGAGGGCGGGGCACGCCGTTTCGGACGCGCCGCAGGTAGGTCAACGTAACCGGAAAGTATAGCAGGCGAGGGCAGGCGGCCGCTGGCGGCGGCCCGGGCCCGATGCCGGGCAGGTACAATCCGCGCCATGGAAACCTATGACATCGCCGTGATCGGCGCGGGCGCCGCCGGCATGATGAGCGCCGCGGTCGCCGGGCAGCTCGGCCGCCGCGTGGTGCTGCTCGATCACGCGCCGCGGCTTGCCGAGAAAATCCGCATCTCGGGCGGCGGCCGCTGCAACTTCACGAACCTGTACGCCGGGCCCGACAACTACCTGTCGTCGAATCCGCATTTCGCACGCTCGGCGCTCGCGCGCTATACGCCGCGCGACTTCCTCGGGCTGCTCAAGCGCCATCACGTGACCTGGCACGAAAAGCACAAGGGTCAGCTTTTTTGCGACCACGGCAGCGACGCGATCATCGACGTGCTGAAGCACGAGTGCGACGCGGGCGGCATCGCGTGGCGCCGGCCCGTCGTCGTCGACGCGGTGCGCCATGCGCCATCCGACGGCTTCACGCTCGACACGCAGCAGGCGGGGCCGATCGGTGCGCGCGCGCTGATCGTCGCGACCGGCGGCCTGTCGATCCCGAAGATCGGCGCGACCGACTTCGGCTACCGGCTCGCGAAGCAGTTCGGCCACAAACTTGTCGATACGCGGCCGGCGCTCGTGCCGCTGACGTTCGCGCCGCAGGACTGGGCGCCGTTCGCGCCGCTGTCCGGCGTATCGCTCGAAGTGCGCGTTTCGACCGGCGACAAGAAGCGCGGCGGCGAATTCGTCGAGGACCTGCTGCTGACCCATCGCGGGCTGTCCGGGCCGGGCATCCTGCAGATCTCGAGCTACTGGCAGCCCGGCGATCCGATTCGCGTCGACCTGCTGCCGCAGCGCGATACGGTGGCTGACCTGCTCGACGCGAAACGCACGTCGAAGCGCCAGATCGGTTCGCTGCTCGCCGACTGGGTGCCGTCGCGCCTCGCGCATGCGTGGCTCGACACGCATCGCGTCGCGGCCGACGCGCGACTCGCGGACCTGCCGGACAAGACGCTGCGCCAGATCGGCGACGCGCTGTCCGGCTGGACGCTGACGCCGAACGGCACCGAAGGCTACAAGAAGGCCGAAGTGACGAAGGGCGGGGTCGATACGCGCGAGTTGTCGTCGGCGACGATGATGAGCGCGCGCGTGCCGGGGCTGTTCTTCGTCGGCGAGGCGGTGGACGTGACGGGCTGGCTCGGCGGCTACAACTTCCAGTGGGCATGGGCGTCCGGCACGGCGGCGGGGCAGGCCGCGGCCGAGTACGCGCGCGGCGCCTGACGCGCCGGCCGGCGCCCGATTGGCGGGGCCGGGCCCCGTGCCTTTGGGCAATCGCTCTGCTATACTCGGTAGTCTTTCCCTGCAAACCTTTATTCGTGTCGGATCATGACGATCATTCGCGTTAAAGAGAACGAGCCGTTCGAAGTTGCAATGCGTCGCTTCAAGCGCACGATCGAGAAGAACGGTCTGCTGACCGAGCTTCGCGCGCGCGAGTTTTACGAGAAGCCGACCGCAGAACGCAAGCGCAAGAAGGCTGCTGCGGTGAAGCGTCATTACAAGCGTATTCGCAGCCAGACGCTGCCGAAGAAGCTGTACTGAACGATTGGGCGCCGCGCGGTTCGCTGAGCGGCGCACCGGCGACTCCGTGCGATCGGGTGCGATCGCGCAACCGATCAGGCGGCGAGTCGCCGATGCCGGATTCGAGCAACCCGCTTGAGACACTGTCCCAAGCGGGTTTTTGTGTTGACGCCCGTTCGCGGGCGTCGGATTCACGTTTCCATCCCGGGTGAAAGATGAGTTTGAAAGAGCAGATCAGCGAAGACATGAAGGCCGCGATGCGCGCGAAGGACAGCGAGCGCCTGGCAACGATTCGCCTGCTGATGGCCGCGATCAAGCAGCGCGAAGTCGATGACCGGGTCACGCTCGACGACGCGGGCATCACGGCCGTGATCGACAAGATGATCAAGCAGCGCAAGGATTCGATCAGCCAGTTCCAGGCGGCCGGCCGCGACGATCTCGTCGCGAAGGAGCAGGCCGAGCTGACCGTGCTGGGCGGCTACATGCCCGCGCAACTGTCGGACGCCGAAGTGGCGGCCGAAGTCCAGGCGGCGGTCGCGCAAACCGGCGCAGCCGGCCCGCAGGACATGGGCAAGGTGATGGGCGTGCTGAAGGCCAAGCTCGCCGGCCGTGCCGACATGACGGCCGTTTCCGCGCAGGTCAAGGCCGCGCTCACGAAGTAAAACCCGTTCCCGGCGCGCCCAGCGATGCGTGCGCCGGGCGTCGTATTGTCTTTTTTCGCTCGATCCCACGGTGATTCCGCATTCGTTCCTGCAGGATTTGCTGAACCGCGTCGATATCGTCGACGTGGTGGGCCGGTACGTGCAGCTCAAGAAGGGCGGCGCCAACTTCATGGGGTTGTGCCCGTTCCATAACGAGAAGAGCCCGTCGTTTACCGTCAGTCCGACCAAGCAGTTCTATCACTGCTTCGGTTGCGGCGCGCACGGCACGGCGATCGGCTTCCTGATGGAACATGCGGGGCTCACGTTCCCGGAGGCCGTGCAGGAACTCGCGCAGTCCGTCGGCCTGACCGTGCCGCACGAGCCGTCGATGCGCGGCGGCGGTGGGGGCGGCGGCGGTGGCGGCGACTATCCGGCGCCCGTGTCGAAATCGGTGGCGACCGCGCTGTCCGACGCGATGACGGCGGCGTGCGACTACTATCGCAAGCAGTTGCGCGGCGCGACCGTTGCGATCCAGTACCTGAAGAACCGTGGCCTGACCGGCGAGATCGCCGCGCGCTTCGGGCTCGGCTATGCGCCGGACGGCTGGCAGAACCTCGAGGCCGCGTTCCCGGACTATCGCGACGAGTCGCTCGTCGAGGCGGGGCTCGTGATCGTCAGCGAGAAAACCGACGCGCAGGGCGTCGCGCGCCGCTACGACCGGTTCCGCGAGCGGATCATGTTCCCGATCCGCAACGTGAAGGGGCAGGTGATCGGGTTCGGCGGCCGCGTGCTCGGCAGCGGCGAACCGAAGTACCTGAACTCGCCCGAAACCCCGCTGTTCAACAAGGGCAGCGAGCTGTACGGGCTGTTCGAGGCGCGCCTCGCGATTCGCGAGCGCAAGTACGTGCTGGTCGTCGAAGGCTACATGGACGTCGTCGCGCTCGCGCAGCTCGGCTTTCCGAACGCGGTCGCGACGCTCGGCACCGCGTGCACGCCGATTCACGTGCAGAAGCTGCTGCGCCAGACCGACACGGTCATTTTCAGTTTCGACGGCGATTCGGCCGGGCGGCGCGCGGCGCGGCGCGCGCTCGAGGCATGCCTGCCGCATGCGGGCGACAACCGGACGATCCGGTTCCTTTTTCTGCCGGCCGAGCACGATCCGGACAGCTACGTGCGCGAGTTCGGCGCGGAGGCGTTCTCCGAGCAGGTCGAGCGCGCGATGCCGCTGTCGCAATTTCTGTTGAACGAAGCGGTTGCCGGCAAGGCGCTCGATCAGCCGGAAGGCCGCGCGAAGGCGCTGTTCGATGCGAAGCCGCTGTTGCAGGCGCTGCCCGCGAACGCGTTGCGCGCGCAGATCATGCACATGTTCGCCGACCGCCTCGATATCCCGTTCGAGGAGGTCGCGGGGCTGTCGGACGTCGACACGCGCATCGCGACGCCGCCGCGCCAGGCGCCCGCGCGCAGCGAGCGGCGCCGCGTGACGGACAGCGAAAAGCGCGCGCTGCGCACGCTGGTGATGCATCCGCGCGTCGCATCGCAGCTCGACGACGAACAGATTGCGACCCTGCGCGCGCTGCCGCGCATCGGCGAGCTGTTCGCGGAAGTCGTCGATCATGCGCGTGCGCTGGGCGAAGGCGCGGAGTTCCGGCTGCTGTCGGATGTCCTGAGGACGTCCTCGAACGGGGCGACTTACGAGGAAATCTTCCGCGAAATTCTGGACTATGATGAAAACGTCCGCGATTTGCTGTTACAGAATCCGGAAGACGAGACGGTGCCCGAGCGGCAACGTGAGCAGGAGCGGATTGCGGGGGAGGAGCTGCAGGCAGCGGTGCTCAAGATGCGCTACGACGCCTGCTGCGACCGGCTGGACAGGCTGGCGCGGCAATCCACCTTCACCCCCGAGGAATTGGCCGAATTGACGGAATTGAACCAGCAGCGAACCGACATGAAGCGTCGGCTCGGGCTGTAGGCGGCCGGGGCGCTTAGAGAGGGCTCCCCAGCGTGCTATAATATAAGGTTTCCAGCGGTTTGTTTTCTAAGCAGAGGCGAGAATCGCGATGGCAAAGACGACAGGCGGAAAGAAAGCAACAGGCAAGGGCTCGACGGAGCCGACCAAGAAGGTCACAGCGGCCAAGTCTGCTTCTTCCACCAGGACAACGTCTTCAGCCACGTCAGCCCCTGCAGGAAAGAAAACCGCGGCCGGCACTGCTCAGGCTGCGCCGGCGCCGGCAGCCAGAACACGGGCTGCCGCCAGACCCGACTCCGGGCCGGCCAAGCCGGCGGCGAAGCGGGCAAGTGCGAAAAGCGCAAGGGACACGACTGCCGACGCGGACGAAACGGCAGTACGTACTACTCATGCACCCACGGTTCAACCGGCTGTCGTCCAGCAGCCGCGAGTCGATATAGCCGGTACGGCGAACTCCATGACCAAAAAGCTGAACGAAGTATCCGTCGAAGACGACGCAAATCAGAGCGACGAGCAGCCCGCAGCCGCGGCTGCACCGGGCAAATCCAAGGTGCGCGATCGTCGCGCCAAGGAAAAGGCGCTGCTGAAGGAAGCGTTCGCGACGAGCACGCCGGGCACGGCCGAGGAGCTCGAAGAGCGCCGCGTGAAACTGCGCGCGCTGATCAAGCTCGGCAAGGAGCGCGGCTTCCTGACGTACGCCGAAATCAACGACCACCTGCCGGACAACTTCACCGAGACCGAAGCCCTCGAGGGCATCATCGGCACGTTCAACGACATGGGCGTGGCGGTTTACGAGCAGGCGCCGGACGCGGAAACGCTGCTCCTGAACGACAACGCGCCCGCCGCGTCGTCGGACGATGAAGTCGAAGAGGAAGCCGAAGTCGCGCTGTCCACCGTCGATTCGGAATTCGGCCGTACGACCGATCCGGTCCGGATGTACATGCGCGAGATGGGCACGGTCGAGCTGCTCACGCGCGAAGGCGAAATCGAGATCGCGAAGCGGATCGAGGACGGCCTGCGCCACATGGTGATGGCCATCTCCGCGTGCCCGACGACGATCGCCGACATCCTCGCGATGGCCGAACGCGTCGCGAACGAAGAGATCCGCGTCGACGAGCTCGTCGACGGCCTGCTCGATCCGAATGCTGCGGACGCCGCCGATACGGACGGTTTCTCCGCGAAGGAAGCGGAAGCGATCGAGAACGAGGACGAGGAAGCCGAAGAGGAAGAGGAAGAAGAGGAAGAGGAGGAAGACGACGGTGCCGCGCAGGCATCGGCGAACGCCGCCCAGCTCGAAGCCCTCAAGCGCGCGTCGCTCGAGAAGTTCTCGCAGATCAGCGAGTGGTTCGACAAGATGCGCCGCGCATTCGAGAAGGAAGGCTACAAGTCGAAGGCCTACCTGAAGGCGCAGGAAACGATCCAGAGCGAGCTGATGACGATCCGCTTCACCGCGCGTACCGTCGAACGCCTGTGCGACACGCTGCGTGCGCAGGTGGACGAAGTGCGTCAGGTCGAGCGTCAGATCCTGCACATCGTCGTCGACAAGTGCGGCATGCCGCGTTCGGAATTCATCGCACGCTTCCCGGGCAACGAGACGGATCTCGACTGGGCCGAGAAGATCACCGCGGAAGGCCATTCGTACAGCGCGGTGCTGTCGCGTAACGTCCCGGCGATCCGCGAACAGCAGCAACGCCTGCTCGACCTGCAGGCGCGCGTCGTGCTGCCGCTGAAGGACCTGAAGGAAACCAACCGTCAGATGGCGGCCGGCGAACTGAAGGCACGTCAGGCGAAGCGCGAAATGACCGAGGCCAACCTGCGTCTCGTGATCTCGATCGCGAAGAAGTACACGAACCGCGGCTTGCAGTTCCTCGACCTGATCCAGGAAGGCAACATCGGCCTGATGAAGGCGGTGGACAAGTTCGAATACCGTCGCGGCTACAAGTTCTCGACCTATGCGACGTGGTGGATCCGTCAGGCCATCACGCGCTCGATCGCGGACCAGGCGCGCACGATCCGTATTCCGGTTCACATGATCGAAACGATCAACAAGATGAACCGCATCTCGCGGCAGATCCTGCAGGAAACCGGTCTCGAGCCGGATCCGGCAACGCTCGCCGAGAAGATGGAAATGCCGGAAGACAAGATCCGCAAGATCATGAAGATCGCGAAGGAGCCGATCTCGATGGAAACGCCGATCGGTGACGACGACGATTCCCATCTCGGCGACTTCATCGAGGACACCAACACGGTCGCGCCGGCGGATGCCGCGCTGCATGCCAGCATGCGCGACGTCGTGAAGGACGTGCTCGATTCGCTGACGCCGCGCGAGGCGAAGGTGCTGCGGATGCGTTTCGGTATCGAGATGAGCACCGATCACACGCTCGAGGAAGTCGGCAAGCAGTTCGACGTCACGCGCGAGCGGATCCGTCAGATCGAGGCCAAGGCGCTGCGCAAGCTGCGTCACCCGAGCCGTTCCGACAAGCTGAAGTCGTTCCTCGAAGGGAACTGATTTCCAGCGTCTCCGTTACGAACGCCGCCGGTATCCGCATGATGCCGGTGGCGTTCGTTCCCTCTGTCGTCTTTGTTGTTACAATGCCGGCCCGGCTTCGTTGTCGGGGTGGCGTGTAGCACGCCGCGCTTCTCGTCTGGGCCCCTAGCTCATGCTTGGTTAGAGCAGCGAACTCATAATTCGTTGGTGCCGGGTTCGACTCCCGGGGGGCCCACCAGATTACGTTCCTCGAGCGATCGCGGAACGTCGCAAAACCCGCGATGGCATCATGCGTCGCGGGTTTTTCTTTGTGTGCGGTCCGAATGTGTCGAACGCGTTGAACGGGTGCACGTCGGCGCCGCATGTCGTATTGCCGCCACCGGGGAAACACGGAGGGCGTGCCGTCCCGCTGTCAATCGAAGTATGCTATGGCGCGACCGCCGCGCACGACCGGATTCCCGTCGAGCGCGCGACCGCCGACCCGCGCCGCGCGCGATCGGGCAGCGAGAACAAACACCAACCAACTTTGCCCGACCGTGAGGGGCGGCCATCATGACCATGCTGCGTTCGTGGGGTGCGATTCTCTCGTCGCTGGCGCTCGTCGCGTGCGCCAGTCTTCCGCCGCAGGCCGATCGCGCGCCGACCCATGCATTCACCGATACGGACGATACGCGGCTGGGCGCCGCGTTCCGGCAGCAGGCCGGTACGCATCCCGGGCAGGACGCATTTCATTTGCTGACCGATCCGGTCGATGCGCTGGACGCCCGCGTGTTGCTCGCCGATCGCGCCGACCGCTCGCTGGACCTTCAGTACTACATCTGGCACGACGACCTGACCGGCCACGAACTGGCCGATGCGGTCATCCGCGCGGCCGATCGCGGCGTGCGCGTGCGCGCGCTGCTCGACGATCTCGGCACCAACGCGGACGACCGCAAGCTGCTCGAGATCAGCGCGCATCCGAACATCGAGATCCGGCTGTTCAATCCGGTGGCCACGCGCCGGTTCAAGAAGCTCGGCACGGTATTCGAGTTTTCGCGCGTCAATCGGCGCATGCACAACAAGGCGATGATCGCGGACAACCAGGCGGCGATCGTCGGCGGCCGCAATATCGGCGACGAGTACTTCGGCGCGTCGTCGATGCTGGAATTCGGCGATCTCGACGTCGTGGTTCACGGCCCGGTCGTGAAGGACATCTCGACCGAATTCGACACGTTCTGGAATTCGCCGTACGCGTATCCGGTCGATACGCTGGTCGGCCACGATGCGGCGCCAGGCGGGCTCGACCGCGAGCGCGAACGGCTGCGCGACTACCTGCGGGCCATGGAGGACAATCCGTACGTGCTGGAAGCCCGGCAGCGGCTCGACCGGATCGTCCACGGGCAGGGCACGGCGCTGTCGTGGGGGCATGCGACGGTGCTGTACGACGATCCGTCGAAGATCGCGCACGCGCCAAAGGACAGCGACGGGCATCTGATGCCGCAGTTGCGTGCGCTCGCGTTGCAGCCGCAGCACGACCTGCTGATCGTGTCGCCGTATTTCGTGCCGGGCAAGGACGTCGTCGAGCGGCTGCGCGCGCTGACGGCGCGCGGCGTGCGCGTGACGGTGCTGACCAATTCGCTCGCGTCGACCGACGTGGCGGCCGTGCATGCCGGCTACCGGCGCTATCGAAGCGATCTGGTGAATGCGGGCGTGCGGCTTTACGAGCGCCGGCCATCGGGCGACAAGAGCATTTCGAATCAGGTCATCATCGGCTCGTCGCGCGCGTCGCTGCATGCGAAGACCTACGTGTTCGATCACAAGAGCATCTTCATCGGGTCGATGAATCTCGATCCGCGCTCGTTGAACCTCAATACGGAAATCGGCGTTTACTGCGAGAGCCCGGCGATTGCATCGCAGGTCGCCAACGATCTGGAAGGGCGACTCGACCAGATCGCCTGGCGTGTCGAGCCGAGAACCGATCCGGCCGGCAAAGGGCGACTGAAGTGGATTCAGACCGATGGCGGGAAGGTCACCGAGATCGATCACGAGCCGGAGGTGTCCGCCGCGCGGCGGATGGAAGTGTGGTTTCTCGGGCTGTTTCCGATCGAATCGCAACTGTGAGCGACATTCAGCGCCGCGCGCTGCGGTGCCGGTCGATGACGGCCGCGAACTGCATCGCCGCTGTCTCGATCGTCGCGTCGCTCAGCCCTGAATAGCCGAGCACGAAGCCGTTGTATCGGCGGCCGTCGCCGCGGCGGCCGTCGCCGATGCAGTAGCTGCTCAGCGGTTGCAGCAGCAAGCCTTCCGCGGCTGCCGCCCGCGCGACGTCGGTATCGTGCAGCGGCGCGGCGAGATCCGCGGAGAGATGCATGCCGCCCGGGCTTTCCCGCACGCTCAGCGACGTGCCGAGATGGCGCGCGAGTGCCGCTTCGAGGCGGCTGCGCCGGTCCGCGTAGCGCGCCCGCATCTTCCGCAGGTGCCGCGCAAAGAGGCCGGTATCGATGAATTCGGCCATCGCCAGCTGGTCGGCCGAATGGCCGCGATGGACCAGTTCGCGCAGCGTTCTCGTGAAGCGGTCGACCAGCACCGGCGGCACCACCATGAAGCCGAGCCGAAGGGCCGGAAACATCGTCTTGCTGAACGTGCCGAGATAGCACACCGGCGCGTCGGCATGCAGGCCCTGGATCGCGGGCAGCGGCTGGCCGCCGTGACGGAATTCGCTGTCGTAGTCGTCCTCGATGATCCACGCACCGCAGGCGCGGGCGCGCTCGACGAGCGCCGTGCGCCGCTCGGGGCTCATCAGCGCGCCGAGCGGGTACTGGTGCGACGGCGTCGCATAGATCAGCCGGGGCGGGTGAGTGCGCCACTGCTCGTCGGTCGGCGCCATGCCGTCGCGATCGACCTCGATCGGCACGAGATTCAGGCCGGTCGAGCGGAACGCGGTCCTCGCGCCGTTGTAGCACGGGTTCTCGAGCCAGCCGTTTTCGCCGGGATTCGCGAGCATGCGCGCGCACAATTCGAGGCTGCTCTGCGTGCCGTCGGTGATGAATACCTGGCCCGTGTCGCAGCGCACGCCGCGCGAGACGCGAATGTACGCGGCCACCGCGCGTCGAAGCTCGGGCAGCCCTTCGACCGGTCCGTACGCGAGCCGGGCCGGCGTGATGGTCTTCCATGCGCGCTCGATGCAACGACGCCACTGGGCAACCGGAAATTCGTCGAGCGACGGCAGGCCGGGAACGAACGGCAGCATGCGCTCGGGCTCGGGATCGGCATTTTCCAGCCCGTGCACGCGCGCCGACAGGCGGACCGGTGCGGAGCCGTCTTCATGACCGGCGCTCGGGTCGGTGCGGCCGTCCCATCGCGTGATCGTGCCGTTGCGCGTGGCGGCCACGAAGCCTTCCTCGGCCAGGCGCTCGTACGCATAGACCGCGGAATTGCGCGCGATGCCCAGCTCGGCCGCGAGCACGCGCGTCGACGCGAGCCGCGTGCCGGGCGGCAGGTGTCCGTCCAGCAGCATGCTGCGCAGGCTCCGGTAGAGGGCTTCCTGCCGACTATGCGTGGTCGCGCCGTCCTGTCCGGCAAGCGACGAGATGAGCAGCGCGAGATCCATGGGCTGGTTCCAGAAATTTTCCTTGTGCTGGTTCTTTCGAAGACGCCGCGCGCATCGTATCGTTCACGTTCTCGCGGGGCAGGCCGGTACACGCGGATTTTGAGTGACGGCGCGACTTGCGGTACGCGCGTATTTTGCTCGATTCGGCCGGCGACTGTCGACGGGCGGCCCGATCGCGCCTCGGGCATGGAGTCGGCACGATGCCGATACGATTAATTTCGCAGTACAGATATATGAACGACCAGACCACGCTCTCTTCCACCTCGCGTACGACCATTCGTCGCCTGCCCGAACTGGCGAGCCACGATCGCACGATGCTCCACCACATCGTGGACGACGCGTACGTCTGTCACATCGCGTTCGGCGACGGGCAGAACACGCACTGCATCCCGACCGCGCACTGGAGAAGGGGCGACGCGCTCTATATCCACGGCTCCAACGGCAGCCGGATGATCAAGGCACTGTCGGCCGGCGCGCAGGCTTGTGTCGCGATGACGCTGCTGGACGGCCTCGTGCTGGCCCGCTCGGCCTTCAACCATTCGATGAATTATCGATCCGCGGTGATCTACGGGCAGTTCGACGTGATCGACAGCAGTGCGGAAAAACGCGCCGCGCTGGATGCGTTGATGGACAAGATCGCGCCGGGCCGCAAGCATGAAGCGCGGCCGGGCAATTCGAAGGAACTCGCCGCGACCCGCGTGCTGCGGATTTCGATGGCGGAAGCGGCCGTGAAAATCAGCGATTCGCTGCCGTCCGACAAGGACGAGGATCTCGGGCTGGCGGTCTGGGCCGGGATCCTGCCGCTGAAGACGACACGCGGCGCACCGGTCCATGCGGACGGCAACGTGGCGGTGCCGGACTACGTCCGGAACTGGGCCGATTGAGCGGCGTAGCGGAGTGGGCCCGCATCGGCTAAGGCGAGACGGCGCGGCATGCGGAAAACCCGCGACGGCTTCGCAGCCTTCGCGGGTAGCCGGACGCGGTTGCGTGAGAGACGTCGCGCGCCTGCTCACGCAACCGGTTCGGTCAACGACCCGTCAACGCGCGAAATCCGACGTGCTCTGGATGAACGCGTTCAGCTTCGAGATGTTCACGCTGCCGAAGCCCGTCGTCGCATCCCAGCCGGCCTTCGCCTTGTAGCCGTAAGTGCCGCTGCCGTTGTTGCCGGACGTGACGTCGTGCAGCAGCGCCGCGTTGGTCGGGAAGTACTTGTAGATGCTCGACGCGGGGAACCCGAGCGCATTGTTGTTGGCCGACTGCAGCCGCGCCCAGATGCCCGTGAAGATCGGTGCGGCGAGGCTCGTGCCGCCTTCGTTGTTCAGGTAGCCCGACCCCCACAGCGTGTCGGACGTCTGGCCGTTCACGACGAGAATCGCACCGGTGCGCAGGTCGGCGTCGAAGCCGACGTCGGGCAGCGCGCGCTTGGTCGAACCGGTGAGGGTCGACGACTGCCACGTCGGCGCGGCTTCGTACTTGCTGTATCCGCCGCCCGTCGACCACACGGTGCCCGGCTGCCAGCTCGGGTCGTTCCACACGATTTCGCTGTTGTACGCGTTGGTCGACGTGTTGGTGAACAGCGTCGTGCCGCCTACCGCGATCACGTACGGCGACGTGGCCGGCTCGCTCACCGTGTAGGTCGAGCGCGACGGCGTGCCGCTCGCGCATTCGTACGCGCCGTGGTCGCCGGCGGAAACCGAGAAGGTCTGCCCTTGCGCGACCGCCTGCTTGAAGATGGTGTCGTCGGTCGCCTGCGAGCCGGTGCTGTACGCGGACGATTCGCACACGCCGAGCGACACGTTGATCACCTTCGCGACGTTGTCGGTCACGGCCTTGTTGTACGCGGCCGTGATCGCGGTGAGCGTCATCGACGGCGCGGTGTAGAACACGACCTGCTTCACGCTGCCGCCGGCCGCGCCGACGATCGACTGGCTGTCGAGGTTCCATTCGACGGTGCCGTCGGTGTCGGTGTACGAGCTGCCGGACGGGCCCGTCTTCACGATGCTGCTGCTGATCGTGCCGAGGCCGTTGTTCGCGGCGAACGTATTGAGGTCGCTCACCGTCTGCGACAGATCGCCTTCGGAGATGATGCCGACCGTGGTTTGCGACGCCGTCGGCGTGCCGTCGCCGCCGTAGATCGACGAGAACTCGGTCGGGTTGTGCGGCACCGCCGACGCGCCGGCGGGGATCGTCAGGTTGCTGGTGTTGCCTTGCGGCTTGCTGCCCGCGCCCGTATGCATCAACTCGACGTTCTGCAGGCCCAGCACCGCGCCGACGATGTTGCCGATCGCGTTCGGCACTTGCGCGGCGTCGGTGTTCGCATAGACGCTGCGGCCGTTGCGCGTGAAGCGCTTGAGGGTGGTGCGGAACGCGGACTGGACGGTTGCCGCGGTGCCGGACGCGGAGACCAGCAGCCGGTTCGGCGCGACCACGATGTTCACGAAGCCCGCCTTGCGCAGATGGGCGACGACGGAGGCGACCTGCTGGTCGGTCGGCGCATATTGCGCGGCGAATTGCGCGGGCGTGAGGAACTGCCGGTAGTGCGGCGAGCCCGGCGTATGCAGGTCGCGCAGGTACTGGTCGAGCTGGGCCTCGTTGCGCAGGTTCAGCCCGAGCACGATGTCCACCGATTCGCCCGGCGCCATGTCGATGGCCGCGGCGGCAGCGGCGGCGGTGCTGGCGGCGGGCGCGCCGGCCGTACCGGCTTCGTTTTGCTGCACGAGCGGCAGGAAGCCCTTGGTACGCGTTTCCGTCCAGCCGGCCGCGGGCGCGGCATGGGCGGTCGTCATGCCGAACGAAGCGGCTGCCGCGGCGGCGAATGCGAGTTTGACGAGGCGAATGTGCTTGTGTTTCTTGTTTGCAACCTGATTCATTTGAATTACCCCTCCGGTTGAACATCGAACGGCACCAACAACAACGGTCGACAGCGGTGCGGGTCATGCACCGCCGCTTTCTGCCGCATGCGGGCGGATGGCACGGACGCGACAGGGCCTTTCGCCCGATCCGGAAAGCGGTTTGTCTCCGGGGGCGAAATACGGAAAACGCGGTAACGGAAAGGCTGCGCCGCGAGGCGGGGCAGTCGCGCCGGATCCGGCGCGGGCGGGGTTGCTAGAGCAACAGCTTCGTTGTCCTGCTCATTTGATTCGATCCTTCGGCCCGCTGCCGGTGGCAGCCGTCCAGTGAAATGCATCGGGATGCGGCACGCGCCGGCGTGCGAACGAATCATTCGACGGCGCGTACTTCGGTGCAGCGGAAGCGAAAAAACGTGGAGCGGAATCGTTTGCGTGGCAGGCAATCCGTCGGATTGCTTGCATCGGACGGTATCAAGAACGAAAGCGCGATGTCAAACTTTTTTTGATTATATGAAACTAAATTAAATCGAATAAACCGAAATGATTTTGAAAAGATTGGCGGTGTTTTGTAATGTTCAAAACCCGCGATGCAGGTAATGCCGAAAACGACTCGCCGATCATTTCCGATGTGTTTCGAAACGGCCGGCCGTTATCGAGGAAATACTCGAATGGCCGCAGCCTCTCGTTCGGCTAACTGAAGGTCGTCGACGAACCGGAACAGCGCATCGACATGCTGAAGCAGCGCGTCGCGCGACGCAGCATCCGCATCGGTGGCGAGCGTCCTGATGGCGTCGAGCCGGGTTTCGAGTTCGGCGAGCCGGGTGCGCGTGACGCGACTGCTGCTGGCGACGGTGACCGTCGCATCGGATGGATTCGTACGTTTCATTGCATGAGTCATCGCATTGAAGTGCTCGATGAAGCGAGCCACGTCGGCCGGGCAGCCGTCGCGGGAAATGATGCGCGCCGACGGATCGCCGGCGACGATCCGGCCGGCGGTATCCGCCATGGCGTCGAGCGTCGCGAGCATCCGGCGGATCGACCTGACCAGGTCGAATGCCGCGGCCAGCAGGCAGACGAACAGCACCGTCGCCGGCACCAGGTAAGGGGACGCACTGCGGATCATCGCGCCGGCGGTCGCGTCGTGCGGCAACGCGGCCAGCGTAGGCACGGCGTACACGAAGCACGCGACGGTGCAGGCGAGCAGCACGACGACGAGCGCGCCCGTGCCGATCGCCCGCCCGATGTGCCGGCCGGGTCTTGCCGGCAGCGTCACTGCACGCCCCGCAGTCGGTAGCCGACGCCGCGCATCACCTCGGGCATGCCCGGCGCGCCGGCCTGTTCGAGCTTCTTGCGCAGCCTGCAGATGTGGCTGTCGACCGTGCGCTCCAGCGCACTGACGTCGGCCATGCACGCATCGAGCAATTCGCCGCGCGTGAACACGCGGCTCGGCGATCTCGCCATGTGCGCGAGCAGCCGGAACTCCGTCAGCGTCAGCGTGATCGGCACCTCGGTGCCGGCCGTGCGCACGCGGGCCAGATAGCTGTCGGTGTCGATCTCGAGGTCGCCGACGCGCAGCATCCGCATGGTCGGCGGCGCGGCCGACCGGCGCAGGATCGCGCGCAATCGCGCGACGACCTCGGCCGGGTTGAACGGCTTGACGATGTAGTCGTCCGCGCCGGCGTGCAGCGCCTGCAGCCGGTCGAGATCGCGATCGAACGCGGTGACGACGACGATGGGCGTGTTGTCGCGCCGTCGCAGCTCGGCGAGCACGTCCCAGCCGTTCTTCCGCGGCATCTTCACGTCGAGCAGGATCAGGTCGGGTTTCAGGTGCGGTTGCATGTCGAGCACCGCTTGCCCGTCGGCGACGCGATAGGTGCGAAAGCCGTCGTGCTTCAGGTAGGCATCGAGAATGTCCGAGATGTCGGGCTCGTCTTCTGCAATCAGTATCAGGGAATTCGTCATGGAGTGTGCCGTGCGATGTCGAACCATCGGGGCGGCCCGTCGCCGGGCCGGATCACGCCGTTCCGTCACGGTGCCGCGCGGGACGGAACGGCGCCGTTCGCTCAGTTCCGCACCACGCGCTGCGACGGTGCGACGTCCTTGTCCGTCAGGCCGCCGCCGAGCGCCTTGTACAGCGCGACGGCATTGCCGAGCTCGCTGCGGCGCAGGTCCAGCAGCGCCTGTCGTGCCGCATAGAGCTGCCGCTGCGAATCGAGCAACTCCAGCCGTCCCTCGACGCCCGCGCGATAACGCAGGTTCGACAGGTCGGTGCGGCGTTCGGCCGAGCCGACCACGCGCGTTTGCGCGTCGATCTGGCGGCCGAAGGTTTCGCGCCCGGCGATGCCGTCGGCCACTTCGCGGAACGCGGCCTGGATCGCGCGTTCGTATTCGGCGATCGCGCTGGACTTGCGCACTTCCGCGAGGCGCAGCTCGGCGCGCAGCCGGCCGCCCTGGAAGATCGGCACCGTGACCTGCGGCGCGAAGCTCCACACGCGCTGGCCGCCGTCGAACAGACTGCCCATCGCGGGGCTGAGGAAGCCGATCGACGACGTCAGCGACAGGCGCGGGAAGAATGCGGCGCGCGCGGCGCCGATGTCCGCATTCGCGGCGACGAGGTTCTGTTCGGCCTGCCGGATATCCGGCCGACGGAACAGCAGCTCGGACGGCAGGCCGGCCGGCAGTTGCGTCATCACCGGTTGCTGCTGGAGCGGCAGCGGCTCGGGCAGATCCTTCGGCAGCTCGGTGCCGACCAGCAGGCGCAGGGCATTGCGTGCCTGCTCGACGGCGCGCGTGCGCGCTTCGAGATCGGCCGTCGCGCTCGCGACCTGGCCTTCGGCCTGCGCGATGTCGACACCGCTCGCCTGGTGCGCTTCCTTCAGGCGGCGCGCGAGATCGAGCGACTGCCGCCAGTCGGCGAGCGTGCGCTCGGACAACTGGCGTTGCTCGTGCGCGAGGCGCTCGGCGAAGTACGCATCCGCCACGCCGCCGACGAGCGAGATCTGCACCGCGCGGCGGCCGTGGTCGGTCGCGACGTAGCGCGCGAACGCGGCATCCGACTGCGATTTCACGCGGCCGAACAGGTCGATCTCGAACGCGCTGATGCCGACGTTGACGCCGTACTGGTTCTGCGTTGCGCCGAACAGCGGCGGATTCGACTGCGTGTCGTCCGACGTACGCTGGCGCGTGAAGTTCGCGCCGGCGCCGATCGACGGCAGGCGCGCGGAACGCTGGATGCCGTACTGCGCTTCGGCGGCTTCCACGTTCAGCGCCGCCACGCGCAGGTCGCGGTTGTTCTCGAGCGCGAGCTCGATCAGGCGTTGCAGGCGGCGGTCGCCGAACATCGTGCGCCAGCCGAGGTCGGCGGCGTTCGCGTCGAGATCGGCGGCAGCGGCGGCCGTGTAGGCCGTCGGCACCGGCATCGACGGTTTGACCAGCGTCGGCGCGAGCGAGCAGGCCGACAGTGCGAGGACGAGGGGAAGAACAAGCAATCGCATGGCATCAACCTTCCTGTCCGTGAGTCGGGGTGGCCGGCTGCGTGCGGGACGCCCGCCATGCGCCGATGCGCTCCTGGATACTCATCACGAACACAAAGAAAACAGGGACGAAGAAAATGGCCAGCACCGTGGCGGTCACCATGCCGCCGAACACGCCGGTGCCGATCGCGTGCTGCGTCTCGGCGCTGGCGCCGGTCGCGATCATCAGCGGCACGACGCCGAGGCCGAACGCGAGCGAGGTCATCAGGATCGGGCGCAGGCGCAGCTTCGACGCCTGCACGGCCGCTTCGATCAACCCCCTGCCTTCCTCGCGCAACTGCTTCGCGAACTCGACGATCAGGATCGCGTTCTTCGCGGACAGGCCGATCACGGTGATCATCCCGACCTTGAAGAACACGTCGTTCGGCATCCCGCGCAGCAGCACCGCACCGATCGCGCCGATCAGGCCGAGCGGCACCACCAGCATCACCGACAGCGGGATCGACCAGCTTTCGTACAGCGCGGCGAGCACCAGGAACACGACGATCATCGACAGCACCATCAGCATCGGCGCCTGCGACGCCGACTGGCGTTCCTGCAGCGACTGGCCGGTCCACTCGACCGCGAAGCCCGGCGGCAGTTGCGCGGCGAGCCGTTCCATCTCGGCCATCGCCGCGCCGCTCGACTGGCCGGGCGCCGCGTTGCCGGAAATGCGCGCGGACGGATAGCCCTTGAAGCGCACCATCTGCAGCGGCGTGTCGGTCCACACGGGGCGCACCACCTCGGACAGCGGCACCATGCCGCCGGCCGCGTTGCGCACGTACAGCTTCATCACGTTGTCGATCTGCATGCGTGCCGGCGCGTCGGCCTGGATGATCACCTGCTGCATGCGGCCCGCGTTCGGGAAGTCGTTCACGTAGGTCGATCCCATCGCGGTCGACAGCGTGTCGCTGAGCGTCGTGAACGACACGCCGAGCGCCTGCGCCTTCGCGCGGTCGATCTCGATGCGAATGCTCGTGCCGGCCGGCAGACTGTCGGGGTACACGCCGGTCACGACCTTGCTTTGCGCGGCGAGTTCGAGCAGCTTCGCTTCGGCCGCCTTGAGCGCCGCCGTGCCCTGGTTGGCGCGGTCTTCCAGGCGCATCGAGAAGCCCGAGCTGTTGCCGAGTTCGTCGATGGCCGGCGGCAGCAGGCTCATCACCGTGCCTTCGGTCACGCCGGCCATCGCTTGCTGCGCGAGCATGCCTTCCTCGAGGGTCGATGCGCCGCCGCGGTTCTTCCAGTCCTTCATCACGGACCAGTTGATCGCCGCGTTCGGACCCTGGCCCGAGAAGCCGTAGCCGATCACGGAAATGCTCGACTGGATTGCCGGACGTGAAGCAAGATGCTTCTCCAGCGTTTTGACCACGTCGTGCGTACGCTCGGCGGTAGCGTCCGCGGGCAGCAGAAAGCTGGTGATGAAGTAGCCCTGGTCTTCGTCCGGCAGGAACGACGACGGCAGGCTGCGGAAACCGAGCACCAGTGCGCCCGAAATCGCGACGAACACCAGCATCACGCGGCCCGTGCGACCGACCAGGCGGCCGACGCGCGTCTCGTACCATTTCGTCAGGCGGTCGAAGCGGCGGTTGAACCAGCCGAAGAAGCCGCGCTTCTCGTGATGGCCCGGTGCGAGCGGCTTGAGCATCGTCGCGCACAGGGCCGGCGTGAGCGTCAGCGCCAGCAGCGCGGAGAACAGGATCGACACGGCCATCGACAGCGTGAACTGCTTGTAGATCACGCCGACCGAGCCGCTCGCCATCGCCATCGGCAGGAATACCGCGGTCAGCACCAGCGTGACGCCGACGATCGCGCCGGTGATCTCCTTCATCGCCTTCGACGTCGCGTCCTTCGGCGACAGTCCTTCCTCGGCCATCAGGCGTTCGACGTTCTCGACGACGACGATCGCATCGTCGACGATGATGCCGATCGCGAGCACCATGCCGAACATCGTCAGCACGTTGATCGAGAAGCCGGTCAGCAGCATCACCGTGAACGTGCCGAGCATCGCGACCGGCGCGACGATGGCCGGGATCAGCGTATAGCGCACGTTCTGCAGGAACAGGTACATCACGAGGAACACGAGCACCATCGCTTCGAGCAGCGTGTGCAGCACTTTCTCGATCGAGATCTTCACGAACGGCGACGTGTCGAGCGGGATCGAGTAGCTCATGCCCGACGGCATCGACTTGCTCAGTTCGGCCATGCGCGCGCGGATCGCGTCCGCCGTCTTCACCGCGTTGGCGCCCGGCGCGAGCTGCACGCCGGCGAGAGTGGCCGGCTTGTTGTTCTCGCGGCTCACGAACGTGTAGTTTTGCGAGCCGAGTTCGACGCGGGCGACGTCGCCGAGCACGACCTTCGAGCCGTCCGCGTTCGCGCGCAGCACGACCTTCGCGAATTCTTCCGGCGTCGCGAGCTGACCTTGCGCGGTGAGCGGCACGGTCACGCGCTGGCCCGGCAGCGCGGGCAGCGCACCGAGGCTGCCCGGTGCGATCTGCACGTTCTGCTGGCCGATCGCGGTCGTCAGATCGCTCATCGACAGGCCGAAATTGATCAGCTTCTGCGGATCGACCCAGATGCGCATCGCGCGTTCGGAGCCGAACTGCAGCACACGGCCGACGCCGTCGATGCGCCGCAGTTCCTCGGACACGCTGCGCGCCATGTAGTCGGCGAGCGCGCCTTCGTCGAAGCGACCGTTGTCGGAGCGCAGGCTGACGATCATCAGGAAGCCGGACGACGCGGATTCGACGATCAGCCCGTTCTGGCGCACGGCGGCGGGCAGGCGCGGCTCGACCGACTTGATCTTGTTCTGCACGTCGACCTGCGCCATCTCCGGATTGGTGCCCGGCTTGAACGTGACGGTGATCTGCGCGCTGCCGGACGTGTCGGCCGACGATTCGAAGTACAGCAGGTTCTTGACGCCGGACAATTCGCGCTCGATGAGGCTCAGCACGCCGTCGTTCATCGTCTGCGGCGTGGCGCCCGGGTAGTTCGCGGTGATCGTGACGGACGGCGGCGCGACCGACGGGTAGCGCGCGACCGGCAGTTGCGGGATCGCGATCAGCCCGGTCAGGATGATGAAGAGCGCGATCACCCACGCAAACACCGGGCGGCGGATAAAGAATTCAGCCATGGCTGGAGGCTCCTCGTGACTCAGTGCGCGGACGCGATGGCGGCCGCGTCAGGCGACTTCCAGTCGGTTGCGGCGGCCGGCGCGCCGTCGGTCAGGCGTTCCATGCCTTCGACGACGATCTTCTGGCCGGCCTGCAGGCCCGACTTGATGCGATAGCTGCGGTTCGTCAGTTCGCCGACCTCGACCGCCTTCAGGTGAGCCATACCCTTTGCGTCGAGCACCCACACCTGCGGCTTGCCGCCGGCGCGCACGATCGCCTGTTGCGGCACCATCACGGCGTTGGCGTAGTGCGCGCGCGGAATGCGGGCACGCACGTACATGCCCGGCAGCAGCTGGCGTTTCGGGTTGTCGACCAGCACGCGCAGCAGCACGTCGCCGGTGCCCGGATCGACGTTGACGCCGGAGAACAGCATGCGGCCCTTGACGTCGTAGCGCGTGTCGTCGTCGCGCAGCACGTCGACCGGCAGGCCGTTGCTGTCCGACGCTTGCGGTTGAGCGGCAAGCGCGCCGCGCAGCGCGTCGAGCGACGCGGCCGGTTGACGCACGTCCACGTAGACCTGGTCGATCTGCTGGATGCGCGCCATCGGCTGGCTGTCGCTGCTCGATACCAGCGCGCCTTCGGTCACGAGCGCCTGGTCGATGCGGCCGGCGATCGGCGCTTCCACCGTCGCGAACTTCAGGTCGAGCTGGCGGCGCGCGAGCGTCGCGCGGGCCTGCGCGACGTCGGCCGCGGCCTGGTCGCGTTGCGAGACGGCGTCGTCGTACACCTGGCGGCTGATCGCATCGGCCTCGACGAGCGGCTTGAAGCGCGCGGTCTGCACCTTCGCGCGTTCGAGCGCCGCCTGCGCGCGCTGCAGCGACGCGGCGGCCGTGTCCATCTCGGCCTTGAACGGCGCCGGATTGATCTGGAACAGCGGCTGGCCCACGCGCACTTCGGTGCCTTGTTCGAACAGCCGGCGTTGCACGATGCCGCTCACCTGCGGCCGGATCTCGGCGACCCGCACGGCCGCGACGCGGCCCGGCAGGTCCTCCGTCACGTCGACGCGCGTGGCGGCCACGGTCATGGCCGCCACCGGGGTGGCCGGCGCGGCGGCCGGCTGTTCGGACGGCCCGCAACCCGCCAGCATTGCCGCCACCAGCGCGCATACGGCGCCGTAGCAGCATCGTTTTTGGTTCTTCATAGCGACTCCAGGAAGCGCAGGCAGCCCACTGCCTGCTTTGACGGGGCGGAGTGTGCGTGGATTAGTTGGCGTCTTTGATGCGGAAAGATGGAGATTCGATGGAGCCGGCGAAAGGAGACGAAACGAGGGCGTCGGCGAGGGTGGAAATGGTCTGATGAATCGGGTGGCGCGGTATCATGCGCGCGGTGTTGCCGGCACATTGCGTGCCGGCCCTGTCAACGAGGATCGAGTTCGCCGTGACCGATAACGACCCGCTCATCAACGACATGCCTACGACGTGGCAGGCCAGGCTGGCCGGCTGCCGATGGACGCGACAGACGGAGGGCCAGTCGGATGCCGCGGTGTTCCGGCTCGATGCGCGCGACGGCTCGCGCCGGTTCGTCAAAACCGAGCCGGCGGGGCCGCTCGGCGAATTGCCGGACGAGGCGGTGCGGCTGCGCTGGCTGGCGACGACGGGCGTGCCGGGCGCGCGGGTGCTCGACGTCGCGTCGGCGGCGGGGCGCGAGTGGCTGCTGCTGAGCGCGGTGCGCGGCGACAACCTCGCCGTCGCGTCACTTGCGCCGGAGACGAAAGTGACGATCGTCGCCGACGCGCTGCGTGCGCTGCATCGGCTCGATCCGGCCACATGCCCGTTCGATCACGGCGCGGCGCGTCGAATCGCGCGCGCCCGGGCACGGATCGACGCAGGGCTCGTCGACGAGGACAACCTCGATGATGCGAATACGGGCATGCCGCTCGACACGATGTTCGCGAGGTTACTGGCGCAACGGCCGGCGATCGAGGACGGGGTCGTCACGCACGGCGACGCGTGTCTGCCGAACTTCATGGTCGACGACGGCCGCTTCTCCGGCTTCATCGATTGCGGGCGCTTGGGCGTGGCCGATCGCTATCAGGATCTGGCGCTGGCATCGCGCGATATCGAAGCGGACCTGGGCAGCGAATGGGTCGCGCCTTTCTTCGTGCGGTACGGGATCGAACGTCCCGATCCGGAGCGGATCGCTTTCTATCGTCTGCTCGACGAGTTTTTCTGAATCCGAGCCCTGCACGAGCGACGCACGGGACGGTTTGCCTGTTCCGTACGTCAACCCAATTTCGTAGTCGTCCTGATGTTTCGGCGTGGATGCCGGCGTCCACTACGAAGTCCTTGCGTCAGTCGCGATCTCGCCACGCGTAGGCGAAACGAAGACCGTCGCCGAGCGTGCACTGGAAAACCTGCGCGGGCGCGACCGGCTGGTACGTGGTCGGCGACAGCGAGCGGACCGTCACCGTCGCGCTTTCATCCTGCATCACGCGGTACTGGATCAGTTCGAGGACGGTCGCGCCGCTTGGCTGGACGGTGAGGTGCTGGTTGGCGAACGCGAGCGTATTGCCGCCGACTTCCATGAAGTCGCGTATCGCGAAGCCGCCCGACACGGTGGGCGCCGCTGCCTGGGTGCCTGCCTGCTGCGCGTTCTGGCACTGGTTCGGCGAAAAGATCGCGGTGACCGTCACGCCGGCAAAGAGCCGCGTGCGCAACTGGCGATACGAATTGGCGCTGTCCGGTTGGGGGCTCGCGGCGGTTGCCGCGAGACTGGTTGCCACGCCGGCGGCAACCAGAACAATGGCGAAGCGATTCAGCATTTTCCTGTCTCCGTGCGATGAAACCCACGGCACGATAGCACGGTGCATCCGCATTGTTCAGACGGTTGATTCGTAGTCGCGCTACCGTTTGGCGCCCGCCTCCCGCAGTGCGTCCACGGCATACGCGTTGTCGTGCGTCAGCGCGAGTTGAAGCAACGACTGGCCGCGCCGGTCGACATGGTTCGGATTCGCGCCATGCGCGACGAGCAGCGGAATCAGCTCGAAGCGGTTGAACAGCGTCGCGAACCCCAGCGCGGTTTCGCCGGCGCCGTTCGTCTGGTCGATCGGGCAGTGCGTGTCGATCAGGCGCCGCGCGATGTCGGGTTCATTCTTGAAGAGGGCGCCCATCAGCGCCGTATTGCCGTGACGATCACCCGTGCACGCATTGGCGCCGGCCGATAAAAGGTAGTCGAGCGCCGCGGGCTGGCCGTCGTATGCCGCGAGGATCACGGCCGTATAGCCGTGGCCGTCGGTGGCGTCGACCGGATAGCCGGCGTCGTGCAACGCGCGCAGGATGTCGACGCGGCCGACGCGCGCGGCGTCGAACCAGTCGTCGTCATAGCGGCGTAGCGCGGCAGGGTCGGCCTTGCCGTAGGTTGGCCGGTCGGGCAGGTGCGCGCAGCCGGCGAGCGCGGCCAGCGCGAGCGCCGCCGCGGCCGCGCGGATCGCGTGGGGGAAGCGTTCGAATCGCATGAGGGTGTCCTGATGAAGTGGCCGGGCCGACGTGCGCGGCGTGAGCGCGCACGTCGGCAACGGCCCGAGCCGCGAGGATCAGTTGTCGCTCAGCTTCGCCGCGAGCGACTGCACTTGCTGGACGTTCGCGTGAACGGCCTGCGCGAGACGCGTACCGTAATCGGCGTCGGCCTTGTAGAAGTACGACAGCATCGCGTACTGGTTCTGCGCGTTCTTCACCTGGCCGAGGTCGCCGGACAGCGCGGTGACGAGGTCGTCCTTGTCCTGCTGCGACAGGCTGCGGTAGTACTCGCCCGCCTGACGGAACGGCAGCTTCTTGCGGATCGCTTCCTGCTGCGTCGTGCCGTCGAGCGCCATGCGGACCGATTTGTACTGCGGGTCCTGCGCGAGTTCGTTCAGCGTCGACGGTTCGTAGTTCACCTCGCCCTTGCGGTCGCCCGCATTCATCTTGCCGTCCTGGTTGTTGTTGACCACCGGCACGACGGGGCGATTGATCGGCAGATCCATGTAGTTCGCGCCGAGCCGGTACATCTGCGTGTCGGCGTACGCGAACAGGCGGTCCTGCAGCATCCGGTCCTCGGACGGCTCGATCCCCGGCACGAGCCGCGATGGCGCGAACGCCGATTCCTCGGTCGACTGGAAGTAGTTGTCGGGCACGCGATTGAGCGTCATCGTGCCGATCTTGCGTTCAGGCACGCCGGTCCAGACCTTCGTGTCGTCGAGCGCGTTGAAGTCGAAGCGGTTCAGGTCCTTCGGTGTGAGCACCTGCACGTACAGGTCCCACTTCGGGAAATCGCCCTGTTTCAGCGCGCCGTACAGGTCGTTCGTCATCGTGTTCCAGTCGCGGCCGATCGATGCGGCGATCTCTTGCGGACGCAGGCCGTGCACGCCTTGCCGGCTCTTCCAGTGGAACTTCACGTAATGCACGTCGCCTTGCGCATTGACGAACTTGAACGCATGCACCGCGAAGCCGTCCATGTGGCGATACGAATCGGGCATGCCCTCGTCCGTGTACAGCCTCGTCAGCATGTGGGTCGCTTCGGGCGTGTGCGCGAAGAAGTCGAACGCGAGGTTCGGGTCCTGCACGCCGGTCACGGCGCTCGGTTTGTTCGCGTGCACGAAGTCGGGGAACTTGATGCCGTCGCGAATGAAGAACACCGGCCAGTTGATGCCGACCATGTCCCAGTTGCCCTGTTGCGTATAGAACTTCACCGCGAAGCCGCGCGGGTCGCGCGCCTGTTCGGGCGAGCCGCGATAGCCCATCACGGTGGAGAAGCGCACGAACACCGGCGTGCGGGTGCCCGGCGTGAAGACTTTCGCTTTCGTCAGGTCGGAGATGTCGGCGCTCGGCACGAACTCGCCGAATGCACCGGTGCCGCGCGCATGCACGACGCGCTCCGGAATGCGCTCGCGATCGAAGCGCTGCAGCTTCTCGATGAGCGCGGAGTCTTGCAGCAGCACCGGGCCGGCGGGGCCGGCCGTCTGCGAATTCTGGTTGTCGCCGACGGGCGCGCCGGTGTCGCGCGTGAGTTCGGCGGCGTACGGCGAAGTGGAGAGTGCCACGCAGATTGCGGCGACTGCGTGCCGCAGCACGCGAGGGGAAGATGAGGACATGACGATGGAACTCCTTGAATCCGATCGGTGGTGGGGAAGCCGACTGAATTAGAAGAGATCGTCAGACGATTGGCTAATTGATATTCGATATGTTTTCGATAGTCGTGGCGTCGATGCGGCGCGAACCGTTCGTTGCGCGGGAAACGAAGCAGTATTGTTGCGCGCGCAATGAGTTGTTGCGGAATTGTTTCGACGAGCATGATGCATCGGTCGTGCATGATTTGCGTCGGCGCCGTCAACCGGCGCTTGCCTGCCATCCGAGCCCGAGGCTCTTCTGCACCGACACGTAATTCTTGATCAGTTCGGCTTGCCCGGCGATCACGTTCTGCTGCGCGGACAACGCTTCCCGTTGCGTGTCGAGCAGGTCGATCATCGACGCGACGCCCGCGCGATAGCGCTGGTCCATCAGCGTGCGCGAATGCACGGCCGACGTCTGCACCTTCGTCAACGCGACGACGTGCTCGCGCTGATGCCCGTAACGCTGCAACGCGGTGTTGGCATCCTGCAATGCACCGAGCACGGCCTTCTGATAATTCGCTTCCGCTTCGTCGCGCGACGCTTCGGCCGCGCGCACCGCGCCGCGCGTGCGTCCGAAGTCGAGAATGTTCCATTGCAGGTACGGCGCGCCGACCCACGTGAAATTCTGCTTGCGGAACAGGTGGCCGGGGTCGGTCGCGCTGAAACCGAGATCGCCGAGCAACGTCACCTTCGGGAAATAGTCGGCGACATGCTCGCCGATCTGCGCATTGCTCGACGCGAGCCGGCGCTCGGCCGCGCGAATATCGGGGCGCTGTTTCAGCAGTGTGGCCGGATCGCCGATCGCGACGCTGGCGGGCAGCGTCGGCAAGGCCGCGTCCGCGGTCGACAGCGCGGCGTCGAGCGCGCCCGGCGCGCGGCCCGTCAGGATCGCGAGCCGGTCGAGCGACTCGGTGACCTGCGCATCGAGCGGGATCAGCGACGCGCGCGTGTTCTCGACCTGCGTCGTCAGGCGCTCGATGTCCGTATCGGCCGCGACGCCGCGTGCGCGGCGCTGCTGCGTGAGGTCGAGCATCTGCTGCTGCAATTGCGCGGTGCGTCGCGACAACGCCAGCCGTTGCTGCTGGTCGCGCAGGTCGACATACGCATTCGCGACTTCGGCCGCGATCGACACCTGCGTGTCGGCGAGATCGGCATCGACCGCTTCGGCCTGCGCGGACGCGGCTTCGACCGCGCGGCGCGTGCCGCCGAACAGGTCGATTTCCCAGGTCGCGTCGAAGCCTGCCGAATAGAGTTGCAGCGGCCCCGAGCCGCCGAGCGACGGCGACGCGCCACCCGACTGGCCCGAGCCGTTCGATGGCAGTAGCGAGCCGGCCGCGCCGACGTCCGGTTCCCGCATGCGGATGGCCGCGACGGTGGCCGACGATTTCGGCATCTGCGCGGCGCGCTGTTGCGAGAGCTGCGCGCGGGCCGCGCGCAAGCGGGCCTGCGCCGCGTGCAGATCGGGGTTGTACACGAGTGCGGCGATGATCAGCTCGTCGAGCTCGCGATCGTTCAGCGCGTGCCACCACGCGCTCGGTGCGGGCGCGGCGGTGTCGACGCCGGTGGCCGGCGCACGCACGAAGGTCGGCGCATCCGGCGCGGCGGGCGCGCCGCGGTAGTCGGGGCCGATCGTGCAGCCGGCGAGCAGGCATGCGGCCGCGCACAGGGTGAGCGCGGGGCGGCGGGGCAGGGAGAAGGGTTTCATCGCGTATGACGGGTCAATGGCCGGACGACATCGGTTGCGGCCCGCGCGGCGTTCTCAGCAGCAGCGCGAGCGGCACGCAGGCGAGCAGCGCGAGGCCCAGCAGGTAGAAGGTTTCGGAGTAGGTCATCACGATGGCCTGGATCTGGATCTGCTGCGCCAACTGGCCGAGCGCGCGCAGGTTCGAATACGCGAGATCGCCGGTGTGCGCGAACCAGTTGGCCGTATAGGCCGACAGTCGATCCTGCCCGATCAGCGAGTTCGCGCTCACCGATTCGCGCAGCGCGGCCGTATGGAAGGTCGTGCGCCGGTCGATCACGGTGCCGATGATCGCGAGCCCGATCGAGCCGCCGAGGTTGCGCGCCATGTTGTAGAGCCCGGCCGCATCGCCCGAGTCTTCGCGCGCGACGGCCGCCATCGACGCCTGGTTGAGCGGCATCATCGCGAGCATCTGCGCGAGACCGCGAATCAGCTGCGACCACACGAAATCATGGCCCACGCTCTGCGCGGTCAGGCTGATGTCGAGCATGCAGCTCAGGCAGAACAGCAGCAGCCCCGTGATCACGAGGATGCGGAAATCCACCTTGCCGAGCAGGCGTGGCAGGATCGGCATCACGAGAAAGGCCGGCAGCCCCGACAGCAGCATGATCGCGCCGGCCTGTTCCGCGTTGTAGCCGGCGACGATCGCGAGGAACTGCGGCAGCAGGTAGGACACGCCGTACAGCCCGGCGCCGACCGCGGATACGATCACGATCACGCTCGCGTAGCGCGGGTTGCGCATCAACGACAGCCGCATGATCGGCCGCTTCGCGAAGCGTTGCGACAGCGCGATCAGGACCATTCCGACGAACGACACGATGCTCAGCGTGACGATCATCTGCGATTCGAACCAGCGTTCGCGCTGGCCTTCCTCGAGCACGACGGTCAGCGAGCTGAGGCCGATCGCGAGACCGAAGATGCCGAGCCAGTCCGCGTTGAAGAACGCACTCCAGTGCGGGCGGTCCGACGGCAGCCCGAACACCAGCAGCGCCATCAGCAGCAGGCACACGGGCAGGTTCAGGAAGAAGCACCAGCTCCAGTTCACGTTTTCCGCGAGCCAGCCGCCCAGCACCGGGCCGAACAGCGGCCCGAGCAGCACGATCAGGCCGAACAGCGTCATCCCGACCGGCAACTGCGACAGCGGCAGGCGCGTGCGGATGATGGTCTGCGCGGTCGGGATCAGCGCGCCGCCCGTGAAGCCCTGGCCGATCCGGCCGGCGATCATCATCGGCAGCGAGTGCGACCAGCCGCACATCATCGAGAACGCGATGAACAGCGCGGAGTTCGTCAGCAGGAAATTGCGCAACCCGAACACGCGCGTGAGCCAGGCGGCGAGCGGGATCATCACGATTTCCGACATCAGGTAGCCGGTCGAGATCCACGTGCCTTCGGTGCCGGTCGCGCCGATTTCGCCCTGGATCTGCGGCAGCGCGGAGTTCGTGATCGAGATGTCGAGCGTCGCCATCAGCGCACCGAGCGCGCCGGCCGCGACCGCGATCCAGTCGGTCACGCTCGCGCGGCCTTCGTGCGGCGGCGCGGGCATCGTGGCGGGCGTATCAGCCATGATGCTGCTCGTCGCGGGCGGAGCGCGTATCGACGTCGACCGTCACCGACAGCCCGGGCAACAGCATGCGCTGCGCGCGGGCGTTCGCGGCGAGACGGATGCGCACCGGCACGCGCTGGACGATCTTCGTGAAGTTGCCGGTCGCGTTCTCGGGCGGCAGCAGCGCGAACTGCGCACCGGTGCCGGGCGCGAAGCTGTCGACGACGCCGGACAGCGGGCCGTCCGGCAGCGCATCGACATGCAGCTCGACGGGTTGGCCGATGCGCATGTTGCCGATCTGCGTTTCCTTGAAGTTCGCGACGAGATAGATCGAGTCCACCGGCACGACGGTCAGCAGGCGCGTGCCGGGCTGCACGTATTGCCCGACGCGCACCGTGCGATCGCCGACGCGGCCCGCGAGCGTGCTGCGCACGATCGTGTTGTCGAGGTCGAGTTGCGCCTGTGCGGCGCTGGCCTGCGCAGCCTCGAGCTGCGCGCGTGCCTGCTGGAGCTGCGCGGTGAACGACGCGATCTGCGTGCGGGCGGCGGCGATCGACGCGTTGTTCGCGGCGAGCGTCGCCGCCGCCTGATCGCGCGTGCTCTTCAGGTCGGCCACGCGTTCGTGCGTTTCGGCGCCCGTCGCCGCGAGCGGTGCGTAGCGCGTGTACTCGTCGCTCGCGTGCTGCGCGTTGATGCGCGACACCTTCGCCTGCGCGTCGGCCTGCTCGAGGTTCGCGTGCTGCTGGCTGATGTCGGCTTCGGCGCGCGCGATATCGGCGCGACGGGCGTCGACGGTCGCCAGCGCCTGCGCGAGCGCCACCTGGTACTGGCGGACGTCGAGCCGCACGAGCGGATCGCCGGCCTTCACGGGCTGGTTGTCGCGCACATAGACGTCGGTCACGTAGCCGGCCACCTTCGGTGCGGCGGTCATGCTGTCCGCCTGCAGATACGCGTCGTTGGTGCTTTCGATGAAGCGGCCGACCGTCCACCAGCGGCCGAGCCACACCGCGCCGCCGATGGCCGCGAGCACGGCGACCGCGAGCAGGACGCGCCGTTTCGTTCCGCCGTTCCGGTTGCGCGGCATTGTTCCGTTTTCCTGACGATCTGCTTTCTGTGGCGGGTCTTGTGGCGTCGACATGCGAGATCCAATTTATTCCGAGTGGAAGAATTATTCCAGTTGGTAAAATTGTGTCAAGTAGAATGTCGATCGATCGAATGACGAGGAAGGCATGAACGAAGCGAAGAAGCTGCGCCGCACGTCGGCGGGCGGCTACGCGCGCGGCGACGAGACGCGCCAGCGGATCATCGAGGCGGCAATCGAACTGTTCGGCGAACGTGGGTTCGCGGGCGCGTCGACGCGCGAGATCGCCGCGATGGCGGGCGTGAACGCGCCGGCGCTCCAGTACTACTTCGAGAACAAGGAAGGCGTGTACCGTGCGTGCGTCGAGACGATCGCGGAGCACGGCTGGGCGGTGTTCGCGCCGGCGGTCGGCCATGCGCGGGCGATGCTCGAGGCCCACGCGAGCGTCGACGAACTGATCGATGCGTTCATCGGGCTGCTGCGCGCGCTGTCGGACCGGATGTTCACCGCGCCGAAGACGATGAACCAGCGGATGTTCTTCGCGCGCGAGCAGGGCGGCCAGGAACCGGCGAGCGCAAGCGAGATCCTGATGACGCGCATGCGCAAGCCGCTCAACGACGTGAGCGCCGAGCTGATCGGCCGCATCACCGGCCGGCCGGCCGACGATTCCGTCACGCGGTTGCGCGCGCTGAGCCTGTTCGGGCAGATCACGGTGTTTCACATCGCGCAGCGTTCGGCGCTGCAGTTGCTCGAATGGGACGCGTTCGAGGGCGAACGCGCGGCGCTGGTGACCGAAACGATTGCCGACCAGACCCGCGTGCTGCTCGAGCAGTGGCATGCGCAGCGCGATGCGGGTGCCGCCGATTCGGAAGCCGTTGCGAAGCGCGGGCAGGGTGCCGTCGCGAAGCGCGCGGCGAAGCCGGGGGCGGCACCGCCCGCGGCGAAACGCACGGCGCGCGTAAAGAAGCCTGCCGCGCGTTGAGCGCGGCCAGTTACCTGTCCCGGGCGATCGCGATCAACCCGGCTTGCGCGCCGCTTCGTCGGGCGACGGCGGCGGGGCTGCCGTATCGGTGGGATTCCGCGTGTCGGCGCGCGGATCGTTTTCGTCGGCGGCGACAGGCCGCGAGCCGTCCGCATAGGCCACGACGCTGCGCTGCGGATTGGCGATCCGGATTCCGCGTTCGCGGAACGTCTCGGCGATCCGCCGGTTGAATTCGCGCTGCACGCTCCAGCGCGCCGAGTCCGTGCACTGCATCTGTCCGGCCAGCGCGAGCGCCGCGCCGTCGACCTGGTCGATACCCCAGTAGCTGAAGTCCGACAGGATGCCGTCGTGATACTTCGGATCGTCGCGCAATGCGGCGCCGATTTCCTTCAGCGTCGCGATCGCGCGGTCGATGTCCTCGCCGTACGCGATGCTGACCTTGACGGCCGCGTTGCCGAGCCCGCGATTCGTGTTGTTGACGGTCGTCACCGAGCTGAACGGGATCGTGTACAGCGACCCGTCGCCGGCGCGCAGCCGCACGGTGCGGATCGACAGGTATTCGACCGTACCCGACACGCCGGCGAGCGTGACCCAGTCGCCGACCTGCATCGCGTTTTCCATCAGCAGGAAGATCCCGGTGATGAAATCCTGCACCAGCTTCTGCGAGCCGAAGCCCAGCGCGACGCCGAAGATGCTGGCGCCGGCCAGCAGCGGCCCGACGTTCACGCCGAGTTCGCTGAGGCCCGTCAGCACGACGACGAGCGCGATCATCACGAACAGCAGCGAGCGCAGCATCGGCAGCAGCGTGCGCAGCCGCGCCGCGCGCACCAGGTTGCCTTCGCGCGTCCAGCGCTGCAGGCGGCGCTCGATCGCGATGTTGGCCGCTTCCCACACGACGAGTGCGACGATCGCCGCGATCGCGATCGTCACCAGCGCGGACGCGAGCCGGTGGCCGATCGTGCCGGTTTCGAACGCGCGGAAGATCGGCATGCCCCAGATCTGCAGCAGCAGCACGAGGGTCACGACGCCGATCGCCCCGGACACGATCTGGCGCAGCAGCGGGTAGTAGCGGTACGCGTGCAGATGAACGAGCGTGCGGTCGTCCTCGCGGCGCTGGAACAGCCGCGCGAGCGCGCCGAACACGACGATCGACACCATCCGCATCGCGATCATCACCGCGATCGAGCGGCCGCCCAGCGTGATCAGCACGCGGTAACCGTTGTGGACGTCGAGCGCCCACACGAACCACAGCGCCATCACGATGAAGACCGAGACGGGCGCCCACGCGTCCGCGAGCGCGTTGCCGATGACCGAGAAGGTCGGGCGATCCGCGCCGGCGGCACGGATGCGTGCCGCGACCGGCCGCCGGCACTGCAGGATCAGCACCGAGATCATCACGTGGCCGACGAGCGCGACGGCCTTCAGCAGCGCGACATGGCCGGCTTCGTTCAGACCGAAGTTCGCGGCGATCTCGACGGCCGCCGTGCATGTGCCGACCACGATCACGATCCGTGCGATCGAGCGTTGTGCGAATTCGGCCCATGCGTCGCTGATATGCAGCAGCCGCAATTGCCGCGCATCGGGCTGGAAGAACAGCCGGCTGACGATCGTGACGAGCCGGCAGATCACGTAGATGTCGATCAATGCTTCGAGCGCGGCGTCGATCGGCGTGCCGGCTTCGTCGAGCAACGACATCGTCAGGCTCGCGACACCGACGAATACGAGCAGCGGCACCACGCGCAGCGCGAGACTGACGAGCGCGCGCGGCAGCCGGTGCAGCAGCGTGGTGTGTCGGCGTGCATGGCCGCGGCTTTGCGTGGACGAGGGAGCGTCGACCGTGTCGGCGTGATCGGGTGGGGCGGATGTATCGGGCGGCGGTGCGTGATCCTCGTCCGATGCGGCGGAATCGGACGCGGTGCGGCGCGACGTATCGGCGCGGCGTGCGGCCACCGCGGCCAGCGCGCGTCGCAACACCCGCTTCGCGAGCCATTCGACGACGAGCGCCGGCAGGAGCACCGCGAGGAGGATCCCGAGCGTGCGAGTGAGATCCGCCCGCTGGTCGGCGCGCACCAGCTTGTCGTGCCACCAGCTGCCCACCGACCCGATGTCGAGCAGCGAGCGCAGCGATTCCTGCAGCGCGTTGCCGATCTGAGCGGCCCAGCGCGATCCCTGGCGGACGAGCATCGACGCGAGCCCGTTCGACGTGAGCGCGGCCGGCGCGGCGGCCGCCGATGCGCCGCTGGCCGCAGACGCTGCGCTGGCCGGCACCGCCGGTGCGCTCAACGCGCCGACCGCCGCGATGGCGCGTAGCGTCGTTTCGACTTGCGCGCGCTCGCGCGGGTTTTCGAGCACATTCGGTGCCTGCCGCGCCTGTTGCGGCGTCAGTGCGGGCGCGGCGTCGGAGGCGGCCGACGCGGCGGCCGGAGTGGGAGCGGTCGCGTGAGCGGCCGAGACGACGGCGGCGAGCAGCCAGCCGAGAAGGATATGTCGCATGGAGTGGGCATGCGGGTGCGTGTCGTCACGCGGCCCGCCAGGCTGAACGATGGACGGAAGTTAACATGATCGCGATCGGGACCGAATAGTTCCGTCGTTCCGTCGCCGACGATTCGGATCGGGCATGCGCGACGCCGGCCATGCAGGCGCGCAAGTCGTGTGCCGGACGCAGACCGTCGGCTGTCCGATATCGGACGCAAGATCCCGCTTCCCCGATCGTAAGGAGCCTGTCACGCGGGTTTATCGACGCCGGCGCGGGATGCGTCACCCAGCGAGCGCTCGTTCGATCACGATCCACGCGTGCATTCCATCACGGAATTCGGATTCCTGATGAATTACGCCTGCTCGTCATGAAATACCGGCAAGACGTGCTCGGCGATTTCTTCGATGACCTCGCGCACGGGTCGGTCCGAGCCCAGGTTCAGCGTGACATGATGCGTACCCGCCGTGCGCATGTCCCGCAGGATGTCGACCAACGCGCGGCGCCCGGTAGCGTAACCGAGCGGCAGCGCGGTGGCCGGCGTATCGGGGTGCGTGGCGAGATCGAGCCGCATCGAGACGCCGAACGCGCGAAACGGCGGCGACGCGAGCCGGTCGACCGCCGCGCGCCACATCGAATAGCGGGCGCGCTGCGTATCCGGATCGCGGTGATACGTCATCCAGCCGATCGAATGCCGGGCGATCCAGTCGACGCTCTGTCCACCCGAGCCGACCGCAAGCATCGGCACCGCGTCGCCGTCGCGCGGCAGCAGCGTGAATTCGGGCGCATCGGGCGGCGCTTCGTCGGGCAGCACGCGCGACGGCACGCCGAGCGCGGCCGCGACGACGTCCCAGTGCGCGCGATAGCGGTCGCGCCGCGTTTGCGCGTCGACGCCGAACGCCGCGTATTCGGGCGGCCGGTCGCCGGAGCCGAGCCCGAGGATGAAGCGCCCGCCCGACAGCGTCGCGACCGACAGCGCACCTTTCGCGATATGCAGCGGATGGCGCAGCGGCAGCACGATCGCGCCGCTGGCGAGCGCGATCCGGCGGGTGCGCGACGCCAGCGCGCCGAGCAGCACCCACGGATCGAGGTGGCCGACCGGGTCCGGATAGTCGGCGCTGTTCAGCGGCACGTCGCGAATCCACAGCGCGCGAAAGCCGAGCGAATCGGCCAGCGCCGCGAGTTCGAGCTGTTCGTTGAAGTCCGCGACGATGTGGCCGCTGCGAAGCAGCGGAAGCGTGAGGCCGATCGACAGCCGCCCGGCCGAGAAGACGCGATGCGCGACGTCGGCGCGGGTGGAAGCGGAAGGGGTCATGGCGAGTCCTTGGGGGCGAGGCGACGGGAACGCGCGGCGTTCCGTGTCCGAATGCTAGCGTGTTTGCGCGATGCGCGAGCGGGACGGTTCCGCCCCGCACTACCCGACCCGCAGCGTCGCGCCACGCAACGCGAGCCCCAGGCGTGACGCCACGCGTTGCGACGCGCGGTTGTCGCGGTCGGTGCTGTAGAACAGCGTGCGCGTGCGCAGCGACGGCAAGCGCGACCACGCGGCGGTGACGGCGGCCGCGAGGCCGCGCCCGCGGAACGCCGGCGCGGTCGCGACACCGAGTTCGGCGCCGACGTCGGACAGTCGCGCGGCAAACGCGAGCGACGCGATTTCGCCGTCGACCACAGCCGCGCACCACGGCGCCCACAGATCGGCGGCGCTTCGAAACCCCATCGACAGCAGCCCTTCCGGCATGCCGTGCACGGCCAGCGATCGCAGCAATCGTCGACCCGTGTCGCTGTCGCCGTCGACCAGCGTGGCGTGCGCGTCGGTATCGAATTCGAGCGCATGCGGCAACGCATACACGAGGCCGATGTTCCAGTGCGAAACGGGTGCGAGCAATCCGAGATAGCGTTCGAGGTGCGTGGGCGGCGCGTCGTCCGACCACGGCGGTTCACTGTCGGCCACGCGCGTCAGTTCGTCCGCGATGCCGGCGGGTACGTCCGCACGTACGCCGGACAGCGTGCCGCCCGCGCAGCGGCCGAGCCAGAAGCGTGGCGCCGGCGATTCGTCGGGATCGTTCTCGCGTTCGATCCGGCGATCGGGGTGCAGCCTGAACAGCGTGCGGTAGTCGATCTCCAGCCAGTTCTTCGTGTCGGGCATGCGGCGAGTGCGGGTTCCGGTCGGGCGGTGCAGATCCGCGGGAAGGGGCAATGCCGGGCGCTCGCATCCGGTGACGGGGCGGCGCCAATTGTAGCCGATTGTAAGGCGATTGGCCGCCGCGCGCAGCGCCGACGCGACGATGCCGGCGGCACCGGCGGTGCGTTTCAGTTTCGAAACATTCGGGCTTTCTGACGGGGCGCGATGCCTGCCCGCGGCCTTGCCGGGCCCCGCGAGGCCTTGCGCCATGAAACATGGTGCGCTCCTTGCATGGTGGTATGGGCCGTGAGCGCGATCGCGGGCGCAGTCGACCCGGCAATCGCTTCAGTGGGTCGGATGTATCGGAGACGGGGACAAGAGAATGAGAAAAGACCGAAACGCAACGAATCGTGTTGCAAACATGAATCGCCGACCTGCCAGGGTAGTCGCTTCCCCGCTGATTGCGGCGACGTGAGCGAGCGGCTTTCCGTTCCATCCGAGCAATCGGGTTCGTTCTGAACGACGACGTGCATGCGTGACGCACGAAGCCGACCGGTGCCGGTCGGCCGTCGCGGATGAACCGCGAACGCAGGCGGATGGCGTCGGCCCGGATCCCGGAATCGTCATGCCATGACACCACGCCCGTCGTCGCGCGGCGAACGCGTTTGCGCGATGGGCTTCGCATCGGCGTGACGAGCCGGTGGAACGGGATCGGGTCGGGAAGGCCGATGACGCGCCGATGCGCGCGGCAGGCGGAACACGCAGGGTCCAGGGGAACGGCCGTCGATCGCGGTATGACGGGCGTCGCAACATTGTGCTGTCAGTTGATCCACTACCCCGATGGATCAATTGTTGAAGCGCCCGTCGCCGAGCGGCGACGGGCGTCTTTTTGCGTGCGCGGGCGTGCCGTGGCGGCGGTCCGCCCGATCGCACGGCGTTCTGTATCATGTGCTGGCGTGCGTGGCCGCCCGTGCGGGCGCACGGCCTGCCCGGCGCGACCGATCACGTTGCCAACATGAACGATAAAGCCTTGCCCGATCCCTCCATCGCCGACGTCGATCCGGCCGCGCTCGATGCGCTGCACACGTTCGTCGAGCGTCATCCGCGCCTGCTCGTGCTGACCGGCGCGGGCATCAGCACCGATTCCGGCATTCCCGGTTACCGCGACCGCAACGGTCAATGGATGCGCTCGCCGCCGATCCAGCTTCACGAATTCCTCGGCTCCGATGCCGCGCGGCGCCGCTACTGGGCGCGCAGCATGATCGGCTGGCCGGTCGTGGGCCGCGCGCGGCCGAACGGGTCGCACGTCGCGCTGGCGCGGCTCGGCGGCGCGGGCCGGATCGAACGCCTCGTCACGCAGAACGTCGACGGCCTGCATCAGCGGGCGGGCAGCGACGACGTGATCGAACTGCACGGCGGGATCAACGGCGTGACCTGCCTCGACTGCGGCGCGCATCACGCGCGGGCGACGATCCAGACCGTGCTCGAAGCCGACAATCCCGAGTTGCTGGGCGCGCAGGCCGAGCCGGCGGCGGACGGCGACGCGCATCTCGAATGGGCCGCGCTCGATACGTTCCGCATCCCGGCGTGCCCCGCGTGTGGCGGCCTGCTGAAGCCGGCGGTGGTGTTCTTCGGCGAGAACGTGCCGCGCGAACGCGTGGCGCTGGCGTCGCAGGCGCTCGATGCGGCCGACGCGCTGCTCGTCGTCGGTTCGTCGCTGATGGTGTATTCCGGCTACCGCTTCTGCGTGTGGGCGCAGGCGCAGCACAAGCCGCTTGCCGCCCTCAATCTCGGCCATACGCGCGCCGACCCGATACTGACGCTGAAGGTCGAGGCGCATTGCGCACTCGCGCTCGACGCACTCGTGGCGCGGCTCGGGCTCGGGCGCAGCAGCGCGGGCGACACGCAGGAGCATGCATCGTGACCGGCGCCGCTTCTTCCCCCGATCCGTCCGCGCGGCTGTCGGCGCCGGCGGCCGAACGCAATCGCGGGCCGATCCTCGACGTGCTGCGGCGCGTGCTGCCGGCGAGCGGCAGCGTGCTCGAAATCGCGAGCGGCACCGGGCAGCACGTCGTTCATTTCGCGCAGGCGTTGCCGGGCCTGCACTGGCAGCCGAGCGATCCCGATGCGCAGGCGCGGCGTTCGATCGCCGCGTGGGTTGCGCATGCGGGCCTCGCGAACGTCGCCGGGCCGCTGGCGTTCGACGTGCGCGACACGCCGTGGCCGGTCGCGGCGCTCGACGCGATCGTCTGCATCAACATGATCCATATCTCGCCGTGGGCCTGCACCGACGCGCTGTTCGCCGGTGCGTCGCGCGTGCTGCGGCCGGGCGGCGTGCTGTTCCTGTACGGCCCGTATCGTCGCGAAGGCCGGCATACGGCCCCGTCGAACGAGGCGTTCGACCAGCAGTTGCGCAGCCGCGATCCGTCGTGGGGCGTGCGCGATCTGGAGACCGTGGTCGCGCTCGGCCTCGATCTCGGGCTCGACTGCATCGAGGTCGTCGAGATGCCGGCGAACAACCTGAGCGTCGTGTTCCGGCGCCTGCCGCACGCGGAGCAATGACACGCAAGCGCGCAGCGCCGCCGGGTTTCCACTATCCTTTCGCCTGTGCGCGCGGCCCGGCTCGGGTCGCGCCCCGTTTTTTCCGGAGAATTGACTAATGGGCAAACAAGCAATCGGTGTGATCGGGCTCGCGGTGATGGGCCGCAATCTCGCACTCAATATCGAGAGCCGCGGTTACGCGGTGTCGGTGTTCAACCGCAGTCGCGAGAAAACCGACGAACTGATCGCCGAATTCCCCGGCCGCAATCTGGTGCCGACCTATACGCTCGAAGAATTCGTCGCGTCGCTCGAAACGCCGCGCCGGATCCTGATGATGGTGAAGGCCGGGGAAGCGACCGATGCGACGATCGCCTCGCTCAAGCCGCTGCTCGAGAAGGGCGACGTGCTGATCGACGGTGGCAACACGCATTTCACCGACACGATCCGCCGCAACCAGGAACTCGCGCAGTCGGGCCTGCATTTCATCGGCACCGGCGTGTCGGGCGGCGAAGAGGGCGCGCTGCGCGGCCCGTCGATCATGCCCGGCGGCCAGCGCGACGCGTACGACCTCGTCGAGCCGATCCTCAAGCAGATCGCCGCGAAGGCGCCGTCGGACGGCGAGCCGTGCGTCGCGTACATGGGCCCGGACGGTGCGGGCCACTACGTGAAGATGGTCCACAACGGCATCGAATACGGCGACATGCAACTGATCGCCGAAAGCTACTCGGTGCTGAAGGACGTCGCGGGCCTGACCAACGACGAACTCGGCGCGGTGTACACGGAATGGAACCAGGGCGAGCTCGACAGCTACCTGATCGAGATCACGTCGAAGATCTTCGGCAAGAAGGATGAAGAAACCGGCAAGCATCTCGTCGACGTGATCCTCGATCGCGCGGCGCAGAAGGGCACCGGCAAGTGGACGAGCCAGAACGCGCTGGATCTGGGCGTGCCGCTGCCGCTCATCACCGAGTCGGTGTTCGCGCGCGTGCTGTCGTCGCTGAAGACCGAGCGGGTCGCGGCCAGCAAGATCCTGTCGGGCCCGGCTGCCGCGCCGTTCGACGGCGATCGCGCTGCATTCGTCGAAGCGGTGCGCCGCGCGCTGTATCTGAGCAAGGTGATCTCGTACGCGCAGGGCTTCGCGCAGCTGCGCACGGCGTCGGAAGAATACGGCTGGAACCTCGATCTCGGGACGATCGCGAAGATCTTCCGCGCGGGCTGCATCATCCGCGCGCGCTTCCTGCAGAAGATCACCGACGCGTATGCGAAGGATCCGGCGCTCGCGAACCTGCTGCTCGACCCGTACTTCAAGGACATCGCCGCGAACTACCAGACCGCGCTGCGCGACGTCGTGGTGGCCGCGGTGAAGGCCGGCGTGCCGGTCCCGGCGTTCGCGTCGGCGGTCGCGTACTTCGACAGCTACCGGTCCGAGCGGCTGCCCGCGAACCTCGTGCAGGCGCAGCGCGACTTCTTCGGCGCGCACACGTTCGAGCGCACGGACAAGCCGGGCAGCTTCCACGCGAACTGGTCGTAACCGGCTAGCGGCGGCGGCATTGTTGCGAAAATCTATTTTTTGAATAGGGTTTTTCTATCCCGGATGCCGGCATTGTTGGCTCCGGGGAAACAGTGTTTTCGTTCTTTCATGGTTTTCCCTAGGTGCTGCCGGGACTAAACTCTGTTCCATCGCTGCAGACATGGTGTGTGCGGCGGAGCAAAAAAATCCCGGAGGTAATCATGAAATCGCTGATCGCAACGTTCGCTGCTGCTGCTGTCCTCGCCGTCCCCGCCGTCTCGTTCGCCCAACAGAACGCGCCCGTCACCCGTGCCCAGGTGAAGGCCGAGCTGGTTCAGCTCCAACAGGCCGGCTACAAGCTGGGCAGCGACCGGACCAACTACCCGGAAAGCATCCAGGCTGCCGAAGCCCGTCTGAACCCGCAACAGAACGTCGCCGCTGCCGACACGACCGGCTACGGTGCGCAACCGGCTGCTGGTCAGGAATCGGGCGCGCCGGCCGCGGCCAAGACCGGCTGGCAAGTCAAGCGCATCTCGGATGGCGCACCGGTCTACAAGGGTCGTTAATGGCACGGCCGCGCTGGCGACCGCATCTGACCCCCTGTAGTACGAACACCCCGTCGTACCGCTATGCGGAACGACGGGGTGTTTTCATTGGAACGCGCAATGAATGCGGCGGCGTTCAGTGCAGCGGGCGTCTGCCGCGCCCGATCTCGCGGAACAGCGCCTCGGCCGGTTCCAGCACCTGCAGCCACGTTTCGTCGTAACCGCTCAGCGTATCGAGCGCGTCGCGCAGTCGTTCGATCGCGAGGACCGGCAACTCGACGCTGTGGCGCGTGGCGCCGGTCAGGTGCGTGACGCTCGCCAGCTGAACCAGCGCGTCGGCCGCTTCGGCGACGTCGGTCGCGAACAACAGGTGCCGGTTGAGCAATTCGACCAGACCGCTGGAACCGGCGAAATCGTCGGCGTCGAGCTGCACGGAGAGAAACGTCGCGTTATTCATTGTCTTGCTCCTCGTTGTCGTTGGATCGCGCTGCGCACCACCGAGTATAGGCGGCGATCGAAGCGGAGAATATGACGGGGCCGATACGGCGGGCGAGGGCGGCCGCGCCCGCGAGAAACCCGCAAGCGCCGGCCGGATGGCCCGCCCGGCGCGGCGCGCGGCCCGCCGGGATGCCCGTGCGATGCCGCAAGATTGTTTCCGGATCGGGCAACTGTCGGGGTGTTGACCGCGACAAATGGTATCTTTGCCGGTCGGGACGACGCGAAAAAGGGGCCGGTGAGCTCATCCGCGCCGACGTTCCGCTGTGGAAACTGACGGCCGCGAAAGCGGTCGGATACTGGTTGATCCGGCCGTTCGGCCGGACATCGTGCGTCGCGCGCCGGGGGGCGGTGGGCGGCGCGACGACGCAAATCCGGGAGGACCCTTGAGAGAAACTATTCCCATCCACGACACGCTCACGCGCTGGCTGCCGCAGGCGGCGCTCGTTGCCGCGGCCATCGCGCTGACGGGCTGCACGATGACGCCGTGGACCGACAGCTGGCAACCCACGCGCCAGCCGGCGCCCACGTCGGCTGCGACGCCGGGCGTGATTGCCGGCTATTACCGCGTGAACCCGGGCGATACGCTGGCGGGCATCGCGAGCGCCTACGGACAGCGCGTGCAGGACGTGGCCAGCTGGAACCACATGGCGCCGACGGACGCCGTGTCGCCGGGCCAGGTGCTGCGGGTCGCGCCGCCGCCGGCGGCCAATGCGTACGGGCAGCCGCCCGCGGCCGCCGCCCAGCCGGGCTCGCTCGCGTGGCCGGCCACGGGTGTCGTCGCGACGCCGTTTGCGGCCGGCAAGTCGCGCGGCGTCGTGATCGCCGCATCCGGGCCCGACCACTCGGTGCGGGCCGCGGCAAACGGGCGCGTGGTGTACGCCGGCTCCGGCGTCAAGGCGTATGGCCCGCTCGTGATCCTGAAGCACGACAACGGGCTCATCACGGCCTACGGGCACAACGGCAAGCTGCTCGTCAACGAAGGCGACGCGGTGCGCCAGGGCCAGCCGGTCGCCGAAATGGGCACCGACGCGAGCGGTCGTTCGACGTTCGAGTTCGAAGTCCGCCAGAACGGCAAGGTCGTCGATCCGATGAACTTCCTGCCGCGCAACGGCGGCTGATCGTCGGTATCGCCACGTGTGCGCCGGGCGGCGCACACGTTCGAACCGCTTCCATCTTCATCCTTCCTTAAGCGTCGCGCTGCCAGACTGTCTCGCATGATTGCCGAGCCAGCGAATGCCCAGTGCGAGCGCCGCCGCGCCGAGCGCGATCAGCGAACACTGGATCGCGACCGGCAGATAGCCGTGCGGCCGCGGATCGACGAACGGGTAGGGATACCAGTCCTCCACCGCGCCGCGCACGAGCGTATAGCCGAGATAGACGACCGGAAAGCCGAGCCACGCGAACGCACTGCGGCGCGGAATCGGCGAGCGCGGTTCGACATACAGCCAGTCGCACAGCATCACGAGCGGCACGATCCGGTGCAGTACCCAGTTGTTGAACGCCGGCGTGACGTGGCGCAGCGCATCGAGCCGCGCGAGCAGCAGCTCGTAGACGATCGCGGTGATCAGCACGTACAGCACCGCCGCGCCGCGCATCGATTCGTAGCGGGCCGAGCCGGGCCGCGCGATGCGCCACAGCCCCGCGGCCAGCATCGCGGCCGCGTAGAGGCTGCTCAGTTGCGTGAAGTAGCTGAGGTAGTTGCCGAGATGGAAGCTCGGCAGGCGCCAGTAGTCGGCGACGCTGTGCAGCGTGGTGGACACCGCGAGCAATGCGGCGATCAGCCGGTAGGCTGCAACGAAGAACGCTTTGCTCATGATGCCCGCGCGCCGTCGCACCAAAGCTTCATCGTGCCACAGCCGCCCGGGCGCGCGATGCGGATTTTCCATAGGCCGGCCGCGCGCGGCGCGCGTTGACGATTCGTCGGATATTTGACCGCGCCGTGCAAAACCGGCCGCCCGCGCGGCTACAATCGTCACAGCCTTGCCGGGCGCAGGCCGGCTGCAGCTGGCGCCCCTCCCCGAATACGACACGAGACGAAGCATGAAAAACATCCTCGCGAAACAGACGCGCTACAGCTCGCCCGCGATCTTCTTCCACTGGGCCATCTTCCTGCTGGTCGCGCTGGCCTACCTGGCCATCGAGATCCGCGGACCGAAAGGCAGCGACAGCCGGGCGTTCTGGATGAACGTGCACCTGACGGCCGGTACGTTCGTCCTCGTGCTGTCGGTGCTGCGCGTGCTGTGGCGACTGGTCAGCCGCGCGCCGGAAGCGATTCCGCAGGCGACGTTGCTGCGCTGGCTGTCGAAGCTCGCGCATCTCGCGCTCTACGTGTTCATCATCGCGCAGCCGCTGCTCGGCATCATGATGATCAACATGGGCGGCAAGCCGGTGTCGCTCGACTGGCTCGGCGTGTCGTTCACGCTGTTCGGCCCCGACAAGGCGCTGCGGCCGACGATCAAGGAAGCGCACGAGCTGATCGGCAACGCGTTCTACTTCGTGATCGGCCTGCATGCGCTGGCCGCGCTCTACCATCACTTCATCCGGCGCGACGACGTGCTGCGGCGCATGGCGCCCTGATCATCGCGCGTCCGAAGCGCATCGCAGGCGGGGGCGCATGGTTGTGTTGACAACCATGCGCCCCCGGTTCGTTTACCGTCGTCGGCACTGGTCATCACGTTGAACATTCTGTAACATCTCGGCTGTTTTTACATTCCGCTTACTCGTCGCCGCACATGCTGCACCGACATCGTCACCTGACTGCCTGGCTTGGCTTGCTCGCGATCTGGATCGCGATCGCCGCGCCGCTGGTGTCGCAGTGGCGTATCGCGCAGGCGGCCACGCCCGATGCGATCGTCTGCAGTACCGAGCATGGCGCGCATCGTGCGCCCGCTGCCGGCGGCATGCACGATCATGCGCTGCATCTCGACGCGTGCGGCTACTGCGGCTTCTTCGCTCATAGCCCGGCCATCGGCGCGCCTGCCGCCGCGTCGGTCGGCGCCGTTCCCGTCGTTTCCGTTTCCGTCGCCGCGCCGCCTGCCGTCGCGGCGCGCAGCGACCGCTATCCGCGCGCCTATCCGCGCGCACCGCCCGAGCGCGCCTGACGCGTTTCCCGCCGTTTCTCATTCCGCCGATATCCGTGCGGCCCGTCGAGGCCGCGTGGAGGGCGTCACTCGGGCTTTCGATCATGACCAATTTCCAGTTGCGTGCGCCACGGGCGTCACGCAATGCCCGTGCGCGGCCCTTGCCGCGCATGCTGAAACTCACCGTTCCCGCGCTGGCTGTCGGCGCGCTGGCCGCGAGCGCCGCCGCGGCCGAAACGGCGCCTGCGGCCGGCGCGACGGCGAACGACGCCGCGATGCTGTTGCCGCCCGTCGAAGTCGTCGCGGCGCCGCTGTCGACGCCGCTCGTCGTCATCACCGACCCGAAGGCGCCGCGCCAGCCGCTGCCCGCCAGCGACGGCGCCGACTACCTGAAGACGATCCCCGGCTTCACGTCGATCCGCAGCGGCGGCACGAACGGCGATCCCGTACTGCGCGGGATGTTCGGTTCGCGGTTGAACATCCTGGCGAACGGAATGCCGACGCTCGGCGCGTGCCCGAACCGGATGGACGCGCCGACGTCGTACATCGCACCGGAAAGCTATGACAAGGTGACGGTCGTGAAGGGGCCGCAGACCGTGCTGTACGGTCCCGGCGCATCGGCCGGCACCGTGCTGTTCGAGCGTGTGACGCCGCGTTTCGAGCGCCCCGGCATGCGCTTCGAGGGCAGCCTGGTCGGCGGATCGTTCGGCCGCAACGACCAGAACATCGACCTCACCGCCGGCACGCCGGACGTCTATGGCCGCGTGACCGCGAACCACGCGCATTCGCAGGACTACCAGGACGGCAACGGCAACACCGTGCCGTCGCAGTGGGACAAGTGGAACGCCGATGCGGCGCTCGGCTGGACGCCCGACGACCATACGCGCGTCGAGTTGACCGCCGGCACCGGCGACGGCTACGCACGCTATGCGGGCCGCGGGATGGACGGCGCACATTTCCGCCGCGAGACGTTCGGCCTGTCGTTCGACAAGCGGCATCTCGGCGACGTGCTCGACCGGATCGAGGCGCGCGTGTACTACAACGAAGCCGATCACGTGATGGACAACTACACGTTGCGGCAGCCCGACCCCGCGAGCAGCATGCCGATGCGGATGGCCGCGGACGTGCGGCGCCGCACGGTGGGCGCGCGTGCGGCCGCGACGTTCCGCTTCGGCGACGACTTCAAGTTCGTCACGGGCGTCGATGCGCAATCGAACCGGCTCGATTCGCGCTCGTCGATGGGGCAGCAGAACTACCGCGACCAGCCGTGGGATGCGCAGGCGACCATGTGGAATGCGGGCGTGTTCAGCGAGCTGACGTGGTATGCGAGCGACGTATCGCGCGTGATCGGCGGCGCGCGCGTCGACTATGCGAGCGCACGCGACAAGCGCGCGATGAAGCGCGGCATGATGATGAGCAAGCCGAATCCGACGTTCGACGACGATCGGACGAAGGTGCTGCCGAGCGGCTTCGTGCGCTACGAGCGCGATCTCGCGTCGCTGCCCGTCACGTGGTACGCGGGGATCGGCCACGCGGAGCGTTATCCGGACTACTGGGAACTGTTCTCCGCGACGCGCGGGCCGACCGGGTCGGTCAACGCGTTCTCGGCGGTACGGCCGGAGAAGACCACGCAGCTCGATATCGGCGCGCAATACAAGAGCGACCGGTTCGATGCATGGGTGTCGGCGTACGCGGGCTACGTCCAGGACTTCATCCTGTTCGACTATGCGACCGGCATGATGGGCCCGACCACGCAGGCGACCAACGTCAACGCGCAGATCATGGGTGGCGAGGCCGGCGTGTCGTGGCGGCCGGTCGCGCCGCTGCGCGTCGAGACGTCGCTCGCGTATGCGTGGGGGCGCAACGTGGCGAGCGGCGATCCGCTGCCGCAGATGCCGCCGCTGGAGGCGCGCATCGGGCTCGAATACAAGCGCGGCGCCTGGTCGGCGGGCGGCCTGTGGCGCATCGTTGCGTCGCAGCATCGCTATGCGCTGAACGAGGGCAACGTGGTCGGCAAGGACTTCGGCCCGAGCGCCGGATTCGGCGTGCTGTCGCTGCATACGCAGTACAACGTCAGCAAGACCGTGCAGATTTCGGTGGGGGTCGACAACGTGCTGAACAAGGCCTACACCGAGCATTTGAACCTTGCCGGCAACGCGGGTTTCGGCTATCCGGCGAATGCGCCGGTGATGGAGCCGGGGCGTACCGCGTGGGTACGCGTGAGCGCGAAGCTGTAGCGCGCCACGCGCGTGTGCGCCGCAGCATGCGCGTGCCTGCACGCCGCCCCGCCCGAACGGGCGGGGCGCGTCAACCGATTAGAGAACCGTATCTAGTCGGGGCGCAAACGTTCGCGAGTCGTGCTTCACTCCCGCATTCGACACACGAGGTCCGTGCGAGGCGGCGTGCGTGTCGATCCGGTGTCATTCGCACCGGCAGCACAATAATCAGGAGAACATGCATGGCCAAATCGATGCGTTCCAGGGTAATGGCAGGGGCAGTGGCATGCGCGATGAGCGTCGCGCCGTTCGCGGGGACGACCGCGCTGACGACGCTCGCGACGACGCACGCGGCGATAGCGGCAACCGCGCCCGCCGACGACTATGCGACGACGCGCTATCCGATCATTCTCGTGCACGGGTTGACCGGCACCGACAAGTACGCGGGCGTACTCGATTACTGGTACGGCATCCAGGAAGACCTGCAACAGCATGGCGCGACCGTCTACGTCGCGAACCTGTCGGGCTTCCAGAGCGACGACGGCCCGAACGGGCGCGGCGAACAGCTGCTGGCTTACGTGAAGACGGTGCTCGCCGCGACCGGCGCGACCAAGGTCAATCTCGTCGGTCACAGCCAGGGCGGGCTGACGTCGCGCTATGTCGCGGCCGTCGCGCCCGATCTCGTCGCGTCGGTGACGACGATCGGCACGCCGCATCGCGGCTCCGAGTTCGCCGACTTCGTGCAGGACGTGCTCGCGTACGATCCGACCGGACTGTCGTCGACGGTGATCGCCGCGTTCGTCAATGTATTCGGAATCCTGACGAGCAGCAGCCACAACACGAACCAGGACGCACTCGCGTCGCTGAAGACGCTGACGACCGCGCAGGCCGCCACCTACAACCAGAACTATCCGAGCGCGGGCCTCGGCGCTCCCGGCAGTTGCCAGACCGGCGCGCCGACGGAAACCGTCGGCGGCAACACGCATCTGCTGTATTCGTGGGCCGGCACGGCGATCCAGCCGACGCTGTCGCTGTTCGGCGTGACGGGGGCGACGGATACGAGCACCGTTCCGGTCGTCGATCCGGCGAACGTGCTCGACCTGTCGACGCTCGCGCTGTTCGGCACGGGCACGGTGATGATCAACCGCGGTTCGGGCGAGAACGACGGGCTCGTGTCGAAGTGCAGCGCGCTGTACGGCAAGGTGCTGAGCACGCGCTACAAGTGGAACCATATCGACGAGATCAACCAGCTGCTCGGCGTGCGCGGCGCGTATGCGGAAGACCCGGTCGCGGTGATCCGCACGCATGCGAACCGGCTGAAGCTCGCGGGCGTGTGATCGATGGCGGCACGTGAAGGGCGCGCGCCGCTCGTGCGGCGCGCTGCGATCTACGGGGGCGTGGGGCTCGCGGCAGTCGCCGGCGTCGCGATGTGGAGCGGTGCGGGATCGCATCGCGGCACGGGCGCAGCGGGTGATGCGCCGGAGGCGGCCGCGGTGGGCGGCGTGGCGGTCGCCGCATCGCAGGCCGCGGTGCCGGCGAGTGCGGGCGTGCCGCCGTCGCTCGCCGGTTCCAGTGCGCCGCGGTTGCCGCTCGATGCAGGCGGCCATCTCGCGAAGTCGCGCACGGTGCGCGATTTCTTCGACTATTGCCTGACCGCGCGGAGCGACCTGAGCGCGGCCGCGCTCGATGCGTTCGTCGTTCGCGAGATCGCCGCGCAGCTCGACGGCACGGTCGCACAGGCGGAGGCGCTCGACGTGTGGCATCGGTATCGCGCGTATCTCGATGCGCTCGCGACATTGCGCGACGCCGGTGCGGTCGACAAGTCCGATCCCGGCGCGTTGCAGCTCGCGCTCGATCAGCGGGCGTCGATCGCGTACCGCACGCTCGGCGACTGGAGCCAGCCGTTCTTCGGCGCGGAGCAGTGGCGGCAGCGCTATGACCTCGCACGCTTGAAGATCACTCAGGACCGCTCATTGACCGATGCGCAGAAGGCCGAACGGCTCGCGGCGCTCGAGCAGCAGATGCCGGCCGACGAACGCGAGGCGCAGCAGCGGGTGGACCGGCAGCGCGCGGCGATCGACCAGATCGCGCAATTGCGGAAGAGCGGCGCGACGCCCGATGCAATGCGCGCGCAATTGACGCAGACGCTCGGACCCGAGGCGGCGGCGCGCGTCGCGCAGATGCAGCAGGACGATGCGTCGTGGCAGAGCCGTTACGCGGATTATGCGGCGCAGCGTGCGCAGATCGAGTCGGCCGGCCTGTCGCCGCAGGACCGCGACGCACAGATTGCCGCGCTGCGGCAGCGCGTGTTCACGAAGCCCGGCGAAGCCGTACGCGCGGCGTCGCTCGATCGCGGCGCGGGCAGCGCGCATTGACCCGGGTGTCGCCGCGTGTGGCGGGCTTCATGCCGCGCGCGTGATGTGTCGCGGCAGATGTTGCTCGATGGTATCGGCGAGCGTATCGAACGCGGGCCGGATGCCTTCGTGCGCGACGCATGCATAGCCGAGCAGCAGGCCCTGCCGCGCGGTGTCGAGGTTGCTGTAGTAGCTGGTCAGCGGGCGCACGATCACGCCGGCGTCGAACGCGCTCTGCGTGACCGCGCGATCGTCGCACGCATCGGGCAGGCCGAGCACCAGATGCAGGCCGGCCTCGTCGCCCATCACGGGCAGCGCCTCGCCGAAGCGCGCCCGGATCGCGTCGATCATCAGTTGCCGGCGCTCGCCGTACAGCGTGCGCATTCGTCTGACGTGCGAAGTGAGGTGGCCGTCCATGATGAATTCGGCGAGCACGGCCTGCTGCATCAGCTGGCCTTCGCGGTACAGCTCCGACAACCCGGTGCGGAAGGTGTCGACCAGGTGCTCGGGCACGACCATGTAACCCATCCGCAGCCCCGGGAACAGCATCTTGCCGAGACTGCCGACGTAGATCACGCGGCCGCCGTCGTCGAGACCCTGCAGCGACGCGAGCGGGCGGCTGCCGTAACGGAATTCGCTGTCGTAGTCGTCCTCGATGATCCAGCAGCGGTGCTGGCGCGCATATTCGAGCAGCATGCGGCGCCGCGCGAGGCTCATCACCATCCCGAGCGGGTACTGGTGCGACGGCGTGACCAGCACGAGCCGAGGCGGGTGCTGCATGTCGCTCGCGCGCGGGTCGAGCCCTTCCTGGTCGACCGGCACCGGCGCGAGCGTCAGGCCGGCCGCCTGCAATACGCTGCGCACGCCCCAGTAGCACGGTTCCTCGACCCACGCACGATCGCCGATGTCGGACAGCAGCCGCACCGCGAGATCGATCGACTGATGGATGCCCGTCGTGATGATCACCTGGTCCGGCGAGCATTTGACCGAGCGCGCGACGCGCAGGTAATCGGCGAGCGCACGCCGCAGCGGCCGGTAGCCGCCGCCCGGCGCATAGGTCAGCAGCTCCGGATTGGCCTCCTTCCACAGCCGCGCCTGCAGGCGGCTCCACGTGCGGCTCGGGAATTCCGACACGTCCGGCACGCCCGGCATGAACGCACCCCACTGGCGCCGCGAGACGCCCGCATGCTCGATCAACTGCCGCCCGCGCATCGACAGGCTGCCCTGTGCGTCGGGCGCCGGCAGTTCGTCGGCGGCTGACGGCGGCGGCGTGGCGCCCGGCACGCGGATCGCGGCGGCGTCCGGCCGCGTGTCGGCCACGTAGGTGCCGCTGCCGGTCGTCGTCAGCACGTAGCCTTCGGCCGTCAGCTGGTCGTACACGTGCAGCACCGTATTGCGCGCGATCGACAGGTCGCCCGCGAGCGTGCGCGAACTCGGCAGCTTTGTCCCTGGCCCCAATTCCCCGGTCAGGATGGCCTGCTGCATCAGTTGCAGCAGCTGCCGGTACATCGGTTCGGGCGAGCTGCGGTCGATGCGGGCGGACAGCCAGTCGGCGACGATCACGGTATCCAAAGTGGTCCTACTAGGAATATTGAAATGGTTCCCTAGTATAGAACCGTGCGCGCCGTATAGTGGCTCGCATCTCAAAATCAATTGGCGCGGAACCAGGGGACAGCACGATGAAGTCCGATGATGTGATCGTCAGCTTTCGCGGCGTGCGGAAGACCTACGACGGCGAAACGCTCGTCGTCAAATCGCTCGACCTCGACATCCACCGCGGGGAATTCCTGACGCTGCTCGGGCCGTCCGGCTCGGGCAAGACCACCTGCCTGATGATGCTCGCCGGCTTCGAATTCCCGACCGGCGGCGAGATCCGCCTCGACGGCGAGCTGCTGAACAACGTGCCGCCGCACAAGCGCAACATCGGCATGGTGTTTCAGAACTACGCGCTGTTTCCGCACCTGACGGTCGAGCAGAACGTCGGGTATCCGCTGACGGTGCGCAAGCTGCCCGCCGGCGAGCGCGCGGAGCGTGTCGCGCACGCGCTGAAGATGGTGCAGATGGAGCGCTTCGCGAAACGCTATCCGGCGCAACTGTCGGGCGGCCAGCAGCAGCGTATCGCGCTGGCGCGCGCGCTCGTGTTCGAGCCGAAGCTGGTGCTGATGGACGAACCGCTCGGCGCGCTCGACAAGCAGTTGCGCGAACACATGCAATACGAACTGAAGGCGCTGCACGAAAAGCTCGGCGTGACCTTCGTGTATGTGACGCACGACCAGGGCGAGGCGCTGACGATGTCCGATCGCGTCGCCGTGTTCGACAAGGGCATCGTGCAGCAGCTCGACACCGTCGACCGCCTGTACGAATCGCCGTGCAACGAATTCGTCGCGAACTTCATCGGCGACAGCAACCGGCTGCGCGGCACCATCGCGCGCGTCGACGGCGAATTCTGCGAATTCCGGCTCGACGACGGCACGAAGCTCGTCGGCCGCCATATCGGCGAAGCCGCCGAGGGCGCATCCGCTGTCGCGTGCATCCGCCCCGAGCGCATGAGCCTCGCCGCGCACGGCGCGAACGGCATGAATGGCGGCGCCGCCAATTGCGTGAGCGGCGAGGCGCGCAGCCTCATCTATTTCGGCGATCACGTGCGCATGCGCTGCGCACTGCCGGGCCAGGACGAGTGCTTCGTGAAGGTGCCGCTCGGCACCGGCGCGCTCGACGCGTTCTCGCCAGGCGCCCCGGTCTCGCTTGCGTTCTCGCCCGAACACCTGCGCGTGTTCGCGTGAGCATGGATTACCCGGTTTTCCGCAGCACGTCGTCAACAACAAAGCCCACTTCCACCACGAGAGGAGAGGAACCATCATGAAACGAGCAAGCTTTACCGCGCGCCGTACGGCACTCGCGCTGGCACTGGTCGCGTTCGGCGCATCGGCCACGGCTGCCGAGCTCACGGTCGTCAACTTCGGCGGCGCGAACGGCGACGCGCAGAAGGTCGCGTTCAACCAGCCGTTCGAGAAGGCGACCGGCAACAAGGTCACGGCCGTCGAATACAACGGCGAGCAGGCGAAGGTAAAGGCGATGGTCGAGGCGAAGCACGTCAACTGGGACGTGGTCGAAGTCGAATCGGGCGACCTGAACCGCGGCTGCGACGAAGGGCTGTACGAGAAGCTCGACTGGTCGAAGATCGCGAAGAAATCCGACCTGATTCCGGAAGCGCCGCAGGTGTGCGGCGTCGGCTTCTTCGTGTGGTCGACCGCGCTGTCGTACAACGCGGACAAGCTGAAGTCGGCGCCCACCGGCTGGGCCGATTTCTGGAACGTGAAGAAATTCCCCGGCAAGCGCGGGATGCGCAAGGGCGCGCGCTACAACCTCGAATTCGCGCTGATGGCCGACGGCGTCGCGACGAAGGACGTCTACAAGGTGCTCGGCACGAAGGCCGGCCAGGATCGCGCGTTCAAGAAGCTCGACGAGCTGAAGCCGTACATCCAGTGGTGGGAAGCGGGCGCGCAGCCGCCGCAGTTCCTCGTCGCCGGCGACGTCGTGATGTCGACCGCGTACAACGGCCGCATCGACGCCGCGCAGAAGGAAGGCAAGAACCTGAAGGTCGTGTGGAACGGCAGCATCTACGACCTCGACTACTGGGCGATTCCGAAGGGCTCGCCGAACAAGGCGCTGGCCGAGCAGTACATCGCGTACTCGCTGACGCCGAAGCCGCAGCAGGCGTATGCGCAGCACATCGCGTACGGCCCGACGAACGTCGCCGCAATCAAGGCGCTCGACGCGAAGACGCTCGCGAATCTGCCGAACTCGCCGGCCAACGGCAAGAACGCGGTGCTCGAGGACATCGGCTTCTGGACCGACCACAGCGACGAGCTCGAACAGCGCTTCGCCGCGTGGGCAACGAAGTAACCGGTCAGGCATCCTCACGGGTGTCGTGATGCAACCGGCCGCGCGACGCGTCGATCGCGTCGCGCGGCATGCCGCCGGAACGTGTCCGGCCGGAGAGACCAGTTGAATACGATGACGATCGCGCCTTCCTCGCCGTCGACCGCCGCGCTCAAGCGCGAGCTGAAGGCCGCCGAGGCCCGCAAGCGCACGATGGCGCTGCTGCTGGTCGCGCCGCTCGCGATTTTCCTGCTGCTGATTTTCGTCGTGCCGATCGGCACGCTGCTCACGCGCGCGGTGCAGAACCCGGAGATCGCGACCGCGTTGCCGAACACGGTCGCCGCGTTGTCGGGCTGGGACCGCAAGACGCCGCCGGCGGACGCCGCGTATGTCGCGCTCGCGGCCGACATGACGAAGGTGGCCGACAGCGAGGCGATGGGCGCGCTCGCGCGGCGCCTGAACACCGAGATTCCCGGCTATCGCTCGCTCGTCGCGAAGACGGCGCGCGCGATGCCGCTGAAGGGCGACAATGACGCGGCGCTGACGCCCGCGCAGACGCGCGCCAAATTCATCGACCTCGATGCGCGCTGGGGCGACGTCGCGTACTGGCAGTCGATCGCGAAGAACGGCAGCCAGGTGTCGCCGTTCTACCTGCTCGCCGCGCTCGATCACAAGCAGGACGGCTTCGGCCACATCGTGCAAGCCGATCCCGATCAGTCGATCTACCTCGCGATCTTCGGCCGCACGTTCGTGATCGGCGTCGCCGTCACGCTGTTCGCGCTGCTGCTCGGCTATCCGCTCGCGTACTGGATCTCGACGCTGTCGGAACGACGCGCGAACCTCGTGATGATCCTCGTGCTGATTCCGTTCTGGACGTCGGTGCTCGTGCGCGTCGCCGCGTGGATCGTGCTGCTGCAGAGCGAAGGGCTCATCAACACGGCGCTGATCGGCAGCGGGCTGATCTCGCATCCGCTGACGCTGCTGTTCAACCGCGTCGGCGTGTACATCTCGATGACGCACATCCTGCTGCCGTTCATGATCCTGCCGCTCTACAGCGTGATGAAGTCGATCCCGCCGACCTACCAGCGCGCGGCCGTGTCGCTCGGCAGCCATCCGTTCGCCGCGTTCTGGCGCGTGTACGTGCCGCAAACCTATCCGGGCGTCGGCGCGGGCGCGCTGCTGGTGTTCATCCTCGCGATCGGCTACTACATCACGCCCGCGCTGCTCGGCGGGCCGAACGACCAGATGGTCAGCTACTACGTCGCGTACTTCACGAACGTGACGATCAACTGGGGCATGGCGTGTGCGCTCGGCGGGCTGCTGCTCGCGGCGACGCTGGTGCTGTACGCGGTGTACGGGCGCTTCACGCGCACCAACGTGAGCCTCGGCTGAGCGCCGGGCACAGGGAAACGGGAAGGGGATGCCGACCATGAAACTCGCCAGGCCGCTGTTCGCGCCGCACATGTCGTTCGTCGAGCGCGCGTGGTACGTCGCGTTGCGCGTGCTCGTCGTGCTGACGCTGCTGTACCTGATCCTGCCGGTGCTCGCGATCGTGCCGCTGTCGTTCTCGTCGAGCACGTTCCTCGTCTATCCGATTCCGGGTTTCTCGATGCGCTGGTACGAGAACCTGATCGCATCGGACGAGTGGCGCATGGCCGCGAAGAACAGCTTCATCGTCGCGCCGTCGGCGACCGTCGTCGCGACCGTGCTCGGCACGCTCGCCGCGATCGGCCTGACGAAGGCCGATTTCCGCGGCAAGGGGCTGCTGATGGCCGTGCTGCTGTCGCCGATGATCGTGCCCGTCGTCGTGGTCGGCGTCGGCATGTACCTGTTCTTCGCGCCGCTCGGACTCGCGAATACCTACACGGGGCTGATCGCCGCGCACGCGGCGCTCGGCGTGCCGTTCGTCGTGACGACGGTGGCCGCGACGCTGCAGGGCTTCAACCAGAACCTCGTGCGCGCGAGCCTGTCGCTCGGCGCGAGCCCGGTGTCGACCTTCTTCCGCGTGACGCTGCCGGTGATCGCGCCGGGCGTGATGTCGGGCGCGCTGTTCGCGTTCGCCACGTCGTTCGACGAAGTGGTCGTCACGCTGTTTCTCGCGGGCGCGGACCAGACGACGCTGCCGCGCCAGATGTTTACGGGCATTCGCGAGAACATCAGCCCGACGATCGCCGCGCTCGCCACGATCCTGATCATCTTCTCGACGAGCCTGCTGCTCGCGCTCGAATGGCTGCGCGGTCGCAATGCGCGGCGGGCAGTGTCGTAAATAGCGGCGGTCGGCCGCGCGCCGTCCGACAGGCGGCGAGACCGCCGCTCGTTGCGTCTTCATCGGTGCCGCTCGTTCGACGCGGCATGCCGAATCTTTCGTTTCGCTAACTGACGGCGCGGCCGCCTGCACGTTCGGTGCGGCTCTGCAACAATACGGCTCGCGGTGCCGCGCGTTCCGTTCTTGCCGCACGGAGCGCGCGTCGCCGCGCCGCTCAATCCGCGACGCCGCGCGTCGCTCGTCAGCCGAGCCCATCTTGTCCGAATTCGCTTCCCCCGCCGGCGCCCACGAGCCGGCCGTCAACTGGCGCGCGATGTCCGCCGTGCTGCTGGCCGTCGCGCTCGCGACGCTCGACACCGCGATCGCGAACACCGCGCTGCCCGCCATCGCGACCGACCTGCATGCGTCGCCGGCCGCGTCCGTGTGGATCATCAACGCGTACCAGCTCGCGATGGTCGCGACGCTGCTGCCGTTCGCGTCGCTCGGCGACATCGTCGGTCACAAGCGCGTGTATGTCGCGGGGCTGGCGGTGTTCACGCTGGCGTCGCTCGGTTGTTCGCTCGCGTCGACGCTGCCGATGCTGACGGCCGCGCGCATCGTGCAGGGCTTCGGCGCGAGCGCGATCATGAGCGTCAACGTCGCGCTGATCCGCGGCCTGTTTCCCGCGCATCGACTCGGGCGCGGCGTCGGCTTCAACGCGCTCGTCGTCGGCGTGTCGTTCGCGGTGGGGCCGACGATCGCGTCGCTGATCCTGTCGGTAGCCGCATGGCCGTGGCTGTTCGCGGTGAACGTACCGCTCGGCGTGTTCGCGCTCGCGGTGGCGATTCCGTCGCTACCGCAGACGGCGCGCGGCAAGCACGTGTTCGATCCGGTCGCTGCGCTGTTCAACGTGATCACGTTTGCGTCGCTGATCTTCGCGCTCGGCGAATTCGCGCAGCGCGGGCCGCTTTCCGTCGTGTTCGCGTCGGCCGCGGTCGCACTCGCGTTCGGCTGGCTGTTGATCCGCCGCCAGGCCGGGCATCCGGCGCCGATGCTGCCGGTCGACCTGTTCCGCCGGCCCGTGTTCACGCTGTCCGCGCTGACCGCCGTCTGCGCGTTCGCCGCGCAGGGCCTCGCGTTCGTGTCGCTGCCGTTCTATTTCGAAACCGTCCTGCATCGCAGCGCGGTCGAAACGGGGTTCCTGATGACGCCGTGGTCGGCGATCGTCGCGCTCGCCGCGCCGATCGCGGGGCGGCTGTCGGATCGTTATCCGCCCGGGCTGCTCGGCGCGATCGGCCTGGCGTTGCTGAGCGCGGGCATGGTGTCGCTCGCCGCGCTGCCGGTATCGCCGGGCGTCGTCGACATCGGCTGGCGGATGATGCTGTGCGGCGCGGGCTTCGGTTTCTTCCAGTCGCCGAACCTGAAGGCGCTGATGTCGAGCGCGCCGCCCGAGCGCAGCGGCGGCGCGAGCGGGATCATCGCGACCGCGCGGCTGATCGGGCAGGCGACGGGCGCGGCGCTGGTCGCGCTGTCGTTCGGCATTGCGGGGCGCCACGGGCCGACGCTTGCGTTGATGCTCGGCGCGGGTTTCGCGGGCGCGGCGAGCGTCGCGAGCGGGCTGCGGCTGTTCGCGCCGTCGCATCGGGCCGGCGCACCGGTCGTGTCGGAGCGCGTGAAGGAGCCGGCGACGGAGTAGGGGACGGGGCGGTCACAACCGGCGCACGGCAACCCTCGCCGCGCGCCGGCCTTCACGCTTCGCTCAGAACCCGCCCGACTTGATCAGCTGGTTGAGGTTCGCGATGTTCAGGCTGCCGAAGCCGGTGGTCAGATCCCAGCCGGTGCCGGCCTTGTAGCCATACCCCTGATAGCCGTTGTTGCCCGACGTGACGTCATAGCGTACGAGCGACGGATGCGACGGAATGTCCGCATAGAAGTTGCCGGCCGGGAAGCCGAGGCCGGTCCCGTTCGCCGCGAGCAGGCGGGCCCAGAAGCCCGTGAAGATCGGGGCGGCGAGGCTCGTGCCGCCGATCTGCTGCAACTGGCCGTAGTTGTAGATGTACGCGCCCGTGCTCTGCGCGGCGTCGAACGAGACGTCCGGCAACTGCCGATTGCTGCCCGACTGCCACGACGGCGCGGGCAGGATCGTGCTGACGCCGCCACCCGTCGCCCACAGCTTGCCGTTCGAATCGAGCCCTTCGTTCCACACCGTCTCGTTCGAGAACGCACCGGCCGACGTCGTGTAGAGCGTCGTGCCGCCGATCGCGAGCACGTGCGGCGACGAAGCCGGCCACGACACCGTGTAGTTCGCGCCGTCCGGATAGCCGCGGTTATTGCACTCGTACACGCCTTCGTCGCCTGAAGATACCGAGAACGTCTGGCCCTGCGCGGCGGCCGTCGTGAAGATCTGCTCTTCCGCGTCGAGCGTGCCGTCCGCGTTCGCATCGGTCTCGCACCAGCCGAGCGACACATTGATCACCTTCGCGGTGTTGTCCGACACCGCCCGGTTGAACGCCTGCGTGAGGCCCGTGTTGCCGGAGGCGTTCAGGTCCGCCATGTAGAACACCAGCTTGCCGACCTGGCCGCCGGCCGAGCCGACGATCGACTGGCTGTCGAGATCCCATTCGCCCTGGCCGTCCTGGTCGTCGCTGTAGCTGCCGCCCGTGCCGTTGGTCTTGACGGTCTGCGTGGAGACCGTGCCGTAGCCGTTGCTCGACGTGAACTGCTTCAGGTCCTGCAGCGTCTGCGACACGCCGCCGATCGTGATGATGCCGACCGTCACGCCGGCCGCGGTCGGCACGCCGGTCGCGTTGTAGAGGCCCGGGAATTCCTTCGGATAGTGGCCGGTGGCCGTGCCGGCGGCGAGTGCCTGCGGCTTCGCGACGTTGCCGATGCGCAGCATCGGCCGCGCACGCGCGACACTTTGCAGCCCGAGCACCGAGCCGACGACGTCGCCGAGTGCGCGCGGCACCTGCGCGGTCGACGTGTTGGCGAAGCCCGAGCGGCCCGCGTACTCGAAGTGCACGAGCGACGTGTTGAACGCAGCCTTCACCGTGCCGGCCGTGCCGCTGGCGGAGACCAGCAGCCGGTTCGGCGCGACCTCGACATTCGTGAAGCCGCTCTTGTGCAGATAGTCGACGACCGACTTCACCTGCGCGTCGGTCGGCGCGTAGTTCGCGAGGAATTGCTCGTGCGTCAGGTACTGGCGGTAATGCGCGCTGCCGGGCCGGTTCACGTCGCGCGCCAGTTGCTTGAGCTGCGCGGCGTTGCGCAGCTTCAGGCTGACGACGACGTTGGTCGTTTCACCGGCTGCCAGTTCGAGCGACGGCGCCGCACTGCGCGCCATCAACTGCGGGCCGGTCAGAAAGGCCTTCGTGTGGGTATCGACCCAATCCGTCGTCGCATGCGCCGCAGCGGCGGCGAACACGAGCGGTGCCACGCACGCCAGGCGGCGGGGCGACGGAAGGGGAAGGGGAAGGGCAAACCAGGCGTTCCTTTTCATCGGGAGTCCTTTTTTAGGAGAGGCGACGTTACTGGAACCCCCGGCCCTTGTGGGGCCGCGAGCGGTGACGAGCGTAGGGCCTCGGTGCCGTTCGGGTAGCTGCCAGTTTCCATAGCTGTCAGTTCTGACAACGGGGCGCATGAGTGCGCGCGCGGCGTCGTTCACGCTGGCAATGGCGGGCGCCGTGGGCGGAACCGGTTCGCGGCACGACGGCGCGGCCACGCGCGTCGCTCACACGCACGCGTCGTTCGTTGCAGCATCGGAATGTGCGCGGGCCTGGAAGGGCGCGCCGCGCGGTTGCGTGGCGTGTGCGTGTCAATGGCCGCACGCCGTATCGCACTATGTGGTCATTGGAAGCGACTCGTCAGGAACGGCTTCGTGCAGGCACAAGAACGGGGCAGGCCGAAGCCAAACGTTTCCCGAACTGTGGAACAGCCCAGCGGCCAGTCTTGCAGGCTGCTTTCGGATCGCGCGTCGCAATCGCGGATTAGAGGAAATGCTCGAATCGGGTGTCGACTCGAGCCAGTGCGACGCACGCACCCGTGGCGCGGGATCGAACGATGTCGTTCGCGAAATCCCGCCTTGACGTACGGCGATCAGCAGATATCCTTCAATCCATAACCATCGAGTTATGAATTGTGCCAGACATGCAGAACACCCACGACACGCTGTTCCGGACACTCGCCGATCCCACGCGCCGCGCGCTGTTCGAGCGGCTGTGCGCGGAGGGCGAGCTGACGGTCGCCGCGCTGACCGCCCGCGCGGGCGTGTCGCAGCCGGCCGTGTCGAAGCACCTTGGCGTACTGAAGCAGGCCGGGCTCGTGAACGACCGTCACGAAGGCCGGCAGACGCACTACAGCGCGCAGCCGCAGGCGCTGGCCCCGTTGATCGACTGGACGAGCCAGATGGCGGGCTTCTGGCAGAGCCGGTTCGATGCCCTTGAAGATCTGCTCAAAAGGATGGATCAGTAATGAACCAAGCTTCTACCGAAACGCGCTCCGTCGTCGTCGACCGGGAGCTGCCGCATCCGCCGGAGAAGATCTGGCGCGCGCTCACGCAACCGCACCTGATCGCGGCGTGGCTGATGCAGAGCGACTTCGAGCCCGTCGCGGGCCGTGCATTCACCTTTCGCGCGGACTGGGGCTCGGTCGACTGCACGGTCCTGACGATCGAGCCGCAGCGCGTGCTGTCCTATACATGGGCCGCCTATGGCCTCGAAAGCGTCGTGACGTGGACGCTCACGCCGACGCCGCGCGGCACGCTGTTGCGGATGGAGCAGGCCGGCTTCCGCACGGACCAGGAGCAGGCGTACCGCGGTGCGCAGCACGGGTGGGCGCAGTTCTTCGCGTCGCTCGAACAGGTGCTGGCGCGTCCCGATCCCGATGAAGGCACGGAGGCCCGCGCATGAGTACAACCGATCTCACGCCGTCGGCGCGCATCGACGCGCTGATCGCCGGCATCGCCGACTGGCGCGGCAAGACTTTCGCGGACCTGCGCCAGACGATCCTCGACGCGCAAGCGGGCATCGTCGAGGAATGGAAATGGATGGGCAGCCCCGTATGGTCGTGCGACGGGATGATCGCAGTGGCGAACGCGCACAAGGGCAAGGTGAAGCTGACGTTCATGCACGGCGCGAAACTGCCCGATCCCGACCAGCTGTTCAACGACGGTCTCGACGGCAATGCGCGGCGCGCGATCGATTTCTTCGAAGGCGACAGGATCGACAAGCGGGCATTGAAGAACCTCGTGCGCGCGGCGATCGAATACAACCGCACGCATCTGAAGAAGAACGCGCGATCGGGTTCCTCCGCGGGCGCGAAGGCGCGAACCAGCAAGGCGGCGTGACGCGCGAGCCGGATGCCGGCGGGTGACGTCGCGCGAAAGCGGGCCGCCGCCGTGCGATCGGCGCTGCGCCGGCCGCACACCGACCGGTGCACGAAAAAAAGCCCGACACGAGGTCGGGCATCCAAATCGGCCGCAACCGCCGCGAGGCGGCTGCGGCACCTGCAAAAGCAGGGCGCTTACGCTGCGAGCAGCGAGCGCAGCACGAACGGCAGAATCCCGCCGTGCTTGTAGTAATCGACTTCGATCGGCGTATCGATGCGCAGCAGCACCGGCACGCGCTGCGTTTCGCCGTTCTTGCGATGGATCACGAGCGTGACGTCCTGCTGCGGCTTGAAGTCGTCGCCGAGGCCTTCGATGTCGTACGTCTCTTCACCGGTGATGCCGAGCGACTGGACGCTGTCCGAGCCCTTGAACTGCAGCGGCAGCACGCCCATGCCGACCAGGTTCGAGCGGTGGATCCGCTCGAAGCTGCGTGCGATCACGGCCTTCACGCCGAGCAGTTGCGTGCCCTTCGCGGCCCAGTCGCGCGACGAGCCCGTACCGTACTCTTCGCCCGCGAACACGACGGTCGGCGTGCCGGCGGCCACGTATTGCATGGCCGCGTCGTAGATCGACTGCTGTTCGCCGCTCGGCTGGTGGATCGTCAGGCCGCCTTCGACCCGCGTACCGTCCGCCTTCGCCGGGATCATCAGGTTCTTGATCCGGACGTTCGCGAACGTGCCGCGCATCATCACGTCGTGGTTGCCGCGGCGCGAGCCGTAGCTGTTGAAGTCGGCCTTCTGCACGCCGTTTTCCTTCAGCCACTTGCCGGCCGGCGAGTCTTCCTTGATCGAGCCTGCCGGGCTGATGTGGTCGGTCGTGACCGAGTCGCCGAAGATGCCCAGGGCGCGCGCGCCCTTGACCGTCGGGATCGATGCAGCCGGCTCCATCGAGAAGTCGTTGCCGAAGAACGGCGGCTCGGCGATATACGTCGACTTCGGCCAGTCGTAGACCTCGCCCGTCTCACCCTCGATCTTGCTCCAGAGGTCGCCCTTCTTGGTCAGCTTCGAGTAGTTGTCCTCGAACTTCTTCGGGTCGAGCGCGAACTTGAGCAGCGCGTGGATTTCGTCGCTCGTCGGCCAGATGTCGCCGAGGTAGATGTCGCGGCCGCCCTTGCCCTTGCCGACCGGCTCGGTCATCAGGTCGCGCGTGATGTTGCCGGCGATCGCGTACGCGACGACGAGCGGCGGCGACGCGAGGAAGTTCGCACGGATGTTCGGGTGGATACGTGCTTCGAAGTTACGGTTGCCCGACAGCACGGCCGCCGCGACGATGTCGTTCTTCGTGATCGCTTCGTTCAGTTCCGGCGTCAGGTCGCCCGCGTTGCCGATACAGGTCGTGCAGCCGTAGGCCGCGACTTCGAAGCCGAGCTTCGACAGGTAGGGCAGCAGGCCCGTCTTCGTCAGGTACTCGGTGACGATGCGCGATCCCGGCGCGAGCGAGGTCTTGATCTTCGGGTCGACCGTGAGGCCGGCCTCGACCGCCTTCTTCGCGAGCAGGCCGGCGGCCAGCAGCACGCTCGGGTTCGACGTGTTCGTGCACGACGTGATCGCGGCGATCAGCACGTCGCCGTTCTTCACGTCGACGCCGTTGCTCGTCGTGTACTGGGTGTTCAGGTCTTCCGCCTTCTTCGCGAAGCCGTTCTCCGCGACCGGCTTCGAGAACAGGTCGGTGAACGTCGACTTGACGTGGCCGATCTCGATGCGGTCCTGCGGGCGCTTCGGGCCGGCCAGCGACGGGGCGACCGTCGCGAGGTCGAGCGTCACCGTCTTCGTGTAGTCGATGTCGCCGGCCTTCGGAATGCCGAACAGCTTCTGCGCCTTGAAGTAGTTTTCGAACGCGGCGATCTCGGCCTTCGTGCGGCCGGTGCCTTCGAAATAGTCGATCGTCTTTTCGTCGACCGGGAAGAAGCCCATCGTCGCGCCGTATTCCGGCGCCATGTTGCCGATCGTCGCGCGGTCCGGCAGCGACAGCGACTTCGTGCCTTCGCCGAAGAATTCGACGAACTTGCCGACGACCTTCTCCTTGCGCAGCATCTCGGTGATCGTCAGCACCAGGTCGGTGGCCGTCACGCCTTCGCGCAGCTTGCCCTTCAGCTCGACGCCGACGACGTCCGGCGTCAGGAAGTACACCGGCTGGCCGAGCATGCCGGCTTCCGCCTCGATGCCGCCCACGCCCCAGCCGACCACGCCGATGCCGTTGATCATCGTCGTGTGGCTGTCCGTGCCGACGAGGGTGTCCGGGTAGTACACGGTGTCGGCGCCGTCGGCCTTCTTGTGCACGCCGCGCGCGAGGTATTCGAGGTTCACCTGGTGGACGATGCCCACGCCCGGCGGCACGACCTTGAACGTGTCGAACGCCTGCATGCCCCACTTCATGAACTGGTAGCGCTCGTTGTTGCGCTGGAATTCCAGCTTCATGTTCAGGTCGAGCGCGTCCTTCTGGCGGAAGTAGTCGATCTGGACCGAGTGGTCGACGACGAGATCGACCGGGACCAGCGGCTCGATCTTCTTCGGGTTCTTGCCCGTGCGTTCGGCGACGCCGCGCATGGCCGCGATGTCGGCGAGCAGCGGCACGCCCGTGAAATCCTGCAGCACGACGCGCGACACGACGAACGGAATCTCGTCGACGCGCTTCGCGGTCGGCTTCCAGTTCGCGAGCTGCTCGATGTGCTCTTCGGTGATTTTCTTGCCGTCGTAGTTGCGCAGCACGGACTCGAGCACGATGCGGATCGACACCGGCAGGCGTTCGATCTTCGTCTTCAGCTCCTTGCCGAGTTGCGGCAGCGAGTAGAACTTGCCTTTGCCGGAACCGCTGTCGAATTCCTTGAGGGTCTTGTGGAGATTGTGGGCCATGGTGATTTTCCTGGGTTTAAGGCTAGGAAACAAAGAGTCCTGTATCTGACGGCTATATCACATACAAGTCGACGTACTCATCGACCGGCATCGCTTCGAGCTTTGCCTGGTCCAGCGACACGTCGAGAATCGCTTGTTGCTGCTTGGCCGGGAAGCGGCGGGCGAGGTTGGTCCTGAACTTCTCGACCAGCAGCGGAACGCCTTCGGCGCGGCGCCGCCGATGGCCGAGCGGGTACTCGACCGCCACTTCGGCAAGCTTCGATCCGTCCGTGAACGCGATCGTCAGCGCATTCGCGATCGATCGCTTGTCCGGATCGTGGTAATCCTTCGTGAACTGCGGATCCTCGACGCACACGGTTTTCGCGCGCAGCGCGTCGATGCGCGGGTCCGCCGCGGCCGAGTCTTCATAGTCGGCCGCGGTCAGCCGGCCGAACAGCAGCGGCACGGCGACCATGTACTGGATGCAGTGGTCGCGGTCGGCCGGATTGGCGAGCGGGCCCTGCTTGTCGATGATGCGGATCGCGGCCGCGTGCGTGCGGATCGTGATCCGGCTGATGTCGTCGGTCGTGCGGCCCGCCGCGGCGAGCTGCGCGTGCAGCTGCAGCGCGGCCTCGGCGGCCGTCTGCGCATGGAATTCGGCGGGGAACGCGATCTTGAACAGCACGTTTTCCATCACGTACGTGCCGTACGGGCGCTGGAAGCGGAACGGCTTGCCGTCGAACAGCACGTCGTAGAAGCCCCAGGTTTTGGCGGTGAGCGCCGACGGATAGCCCATTTCACCCGTTTTCGCGATCAGCGCGAGGCGCACCGCGCGGGACGTCGCGTCGCCGGCCGCCCAGGATTTGCGCGAACCGGTGTTCGGCGCATGGCGGTAGGTACGCAGCGCGTGGCCGTCGACGAATGCGTTGGAGACCGCGTTGATCAACTCGTCGCGCGTGAGCCCGAGGAGCCGCCCGACGACGGCCGTCGACGCGACCTTCACGAGCAGCACGTGGTCGAGCCCGACCGCGTTGAACGAATTCTCGAGGGCGAGGCAGCCCTGGATCTCGTGGGCCTGAATCATCGCGACCAGCACGTCGCGCATCGGGAGCGGCTTCCGGCCGGCCGCGCGGGCCGTGCGGGAGAGCCAGTCGGCCGTCGCCAGGATCCCGCCGAGGTTGTCGGACGGATGACCCCATTCGGCGGCGAGCCAGGTGTCGTTGAAGTCCAGCCAGCGGATCATCGCGCCGATGCCGAACGCGGCCTGGACGGGATCGAGCTGGAAGGACGTGCCGGGCACCTTCGCACCGTTCGGCACGATCGTGCCGGGCACGACGGGGCCGAGCAGCTTGGTGCAGGCAGGGTAGGACAGCGCCTCGAGTCCGCATCCGAGCGTGTCGATCAGGCAATGACGCGCCGTCTCCAGCGCGAGCGCGCTGTCGATACCGGTGTTCAGCACGTAGTCGACGATATCGACGAGTACCGTATCCGGAGCAGGGCGGACGTTGGAGACCGGGGCGGACATCGAGGGGCCGGGAGCGGAAAAACGCGCTTAGTTCGTGGCCGGCTTCAGCTCGTTCGACTGCGTCGGTGCTGCCGTGCCTTGCGCCATTTCCGGCGTCACGCATTCGTCCGCGAGGCGCTCGCCGCCGTTCGCGTCGGAGAACAGCATCGCCTTGGTCGGGATCACGACCAGCTTGAAGCCCGCTGCCGGATCGTAGAACGTGTCGGCGCCCGTCGTCGTGGTCTGACGCGGCAGCTTGTAGTTCTTCTTCGCCCAGTGAACCGTGACAACCTGGTCGCGCTTCATGTCGCCGGCGAGGTCGAACGACAGACCTTCCTTACAGGACCACTTGACCGCGCCGTCCGGTACCGGATCGACCTTGGCCGCCGCGCGTGCCTGCGCCTTCTTGCTGCGCGGGATGATGCGCTTGGCCGGCGCCGGGCGCTTGGCCGTGGCCTTCTTCGCGGTGGTGGCCGTACCCTGGGCAAACGCGCTCGGAGCCGACACCAGCATCGTGGCGGACAAGGCGCCGATGGCGGTAGCGATCAGGAGTTTCTTCATGGAGTCAGAACCTTTCGATAATCAGTTGACAAGGGCCGGCAATCGAAACTGCCGGCCGGTTTGAAACTGCACGCGCCCCGAAAGCGCGCAGCGGCCGCTATTTTCACCTATTTGGCCGCGCATATATCAGGTTTTCGGGCTCCGTTACGTTTTTTGTCGTTTCGCAAACCTCTGTCCGGTTCGCGCATCGACGAATGCATGAAACGCGTGTATCGACAGGCGGCGCGCGCTCACGGCGCGACGCCCGCTGCGGCAGGGCCGAACAGCGGCGCGGCCTCGGATGGTACGGGTTGGCCGGTGGCCTGCGCGCGGCGCAGCACCGACCAGTAATAACGATAACTCGCGCGATCGTGCAGCGTATCACCGTGGCGCGTCGGGCCCCAGTCGGCGGCCTGCGCGGCCAGCAGGATCTCGGCGGCCAGCGTGACTTCGTCGGTGCGCGGCGCGAACGCGTCGACGATCGGGCGGATCTGCGCGGGGTGGATGCTCCACATCCGCGTGAACGCGAATTCGTCGCGCGCGCGGCGCGCATCGCCGGCCACGACGCTCATGTCGCGCACCTCGGTCGTCACGTTGTGCGACGGCGTCTTGCCGTGCGCGTGACAGGCGGCGGCGATTTCCAGCTTCGCGCGGCGCACGAGCGGATGATCGAACTGGCCGGGCGAGCGCATCGCGGAATCGGGAATCGCGCCGTGGTGCGCGGACACGAAATCCATCAGCCCGAAGCTCAGCGTGCCGACCGTCGGCAGCGCGGCGAGGGCGGCCGCCTGCGCGAGCGCGCCGTGCGTCTCGATCAGCACGTCGACCGGGATCGGCTGCGCGATGCCGAGCTCGCGGCGGGTGCCTTCGATGAACGCGGTCATTTCGGCCGCGTCGGCGGCGTTCGCGACCTTCGGCAGTGTGATGTAGGCGGGTACGCGCGATGCGCGCAGCACGATGCGCACATCGTCGCGCCAGTGCGGATGGGAAAAGTCGTGGATGCGGACGCCGACGCGGCCGAAGCGGTTCTCGGCGCTGCCGAGCAGGTCGGCGACGAGCGCCGCGTGCGCGGCCTCCTGGCCGACGGCCGCGCCGTCCTCGCAGTCGAGTGTCAGGTCGAACACGGGACCCAGCTCGGCCTGCAGCGCGAGCGACTTGCGCATCAGCTTCTCGCTGCCCGCGTAATGATCGCAGCAGGGCAGGATCGCGGGCGGGGGCGCCCCGTCGTACAGCACTTGTGCAGGAGTGAGCACGGCCATCTCTTCTACGTCAGGGAAGCGGGTCAACGTGGAGAAAATCGGATTCGGGCAGGTTCTGGGCCGGTGCGCGGCGGGCGCCGGGCGGCAAAACGTGCGCGGATCGGATCGTTCGGCAGGGCCGGCGGCTGGCCGGCCCGGACCGGAACCGGGTGGCCCGAGGGCCGCCCGGCAAAGGCGCATGATGCTTAGTTCTTCAGCAGGTGGGCGACGCCATCGCGCTCTTCGAGCAGCTCGGCCAGCGTGCCGTCCATCTTCTCGCGCGAGAACGCGTCGATTTCCAGGCCTTCGACGCGCTTGTATTCGCCGTTTTCGCAGGTGACCGGCACGCCGTAGATGATGTCTTCGGGGATGCCGTACGAGCCGTCCGACGGGATGCCCATCGTGACCCACTTGCCGTTCGTGCCGAGCACCCAGTCACGGACGTGGTCGATCGCCGCGTTGGCTGCCGACGCTGCCGACGACAGGCCGCGCGCTTCGATGATCGCCGCGCCGCGCTTGCCGACGGTCGGGATGAACGTGTCGCGGTTCCACACGTCGTCGTTGATCAGCTTCAGCAGCGATTCGCCTTCGGCGGTCGCGAAGCGGAAGTCCGGGTACATCGTCGGCGAGTGGTTGCCCCACACGGCGAGCTTCTCGATCGACGCGACCGGCTTGCCCGACTTGGCGGCGAGTTGCGACAGCGCGCGGTTGTGGTCGAGGCGCAGCATGGCCGTGAAGTTCTTCTTCGGCAGATCCGGCGCCGACTTCATCGCGATGTACGCGTTCGTGTTCGCCGGGTTGCCGACGACCAGCACCTTCACGTCGCGGCTCGCGACTTCGTTCAGCGCAGCGCCCTGAACCGTGAAGATTTCGGCGTTTGCCGACAGCAGGTCCTTGCGCTCCATGCCCTTCGAGCGCGGACGTGCACCGACCAGCAGCGCGACGTCTGCATCCTTGAATGCAACCTTCGGATCGTCGGTGATCACGACGCCCGCGAGCAGCGGGAACGCGCAATCGTCGAGTTCCATCACGACGCCTTTGACGGCGGCTTGGGCTTGCGGGAGGTCGAGCAGTTGCAGGATGACCGGCTGATCCTTGCCGAGCAGGTCGCCGTTCGCGATGCGGAACAGCAGGGAGTAAGCGATTTGACCTGCGGCGCCGGTGACGGCAACGCGCTTTGCGGGCTTAGCCATTGAAAATCTCCAGGACGGGTGAAGCGTTGGACGCGAGCGAAAACGCCATTCTATGCGCGTTGTGCGTAGCGTTGCATTGAAGCAGGGCGGAGGACTCGCGATGGCAGACGCGGTGAACCTGGAGACGGCCGTGGCACGTAGCCGGGGACGCGCTGTTGCACCCGCGAACCCTTGCTCGACCGGGAGTGTAGGAGCCGTCACGCGCAAAGTCAAACGGTATCATATGTCTTATATAAGACAGATGTTTTGCGGAAATTGAGTGGACGAAAAAGTGCGGTTTGTGATGAAATGCGCGCCATGACATCGAACCAGGCGAACACCGCGAATCAGACCGGCGCAGGCGGCCCAGGGCAGCCGGGCGCGGGCGATCCCGCAGCCTCGCCCGCGGCCTCCGCGTCGCCGACGTTCAGCCCGTTATACCAGCAGATTAAGTCATTGATCACGCAAAGTCTCGAATCCGGCGAGTGGAAGCCGGGCGAGATCATCCCCAGCGAAGTGGAGCTCGCGGCCCGTTACAAGGTCAGCCAGGGCACCGTTCGCAAGGCGATCGACGAGCTGGCCGCCGAAAACCTCGTGGTCCGGCGGCAGGGCAAGGGCACTTTTGTTGCAACGCACAACGAAGATCGCGCGCAGTTCCGCTTCCTGCGGCTGCTGGCCGACGACGGTGCCGAGCACCCGCACGTGAGCCGCCTGCTCGAATGCCGGCGCCTGCGCGCGCCGGCCGAGATCGCGCGGCAGCTCGACCTGAAGCCGGCCGATCCCGTCGTGCAGGTGCGCCGCCTGCTGGAGTTCGAGAACGAAGCGACGGTGCTCGACGAGATCTGGCTGCCGGGTGCGATGTTCCGTGGGCTCACGTTCGAGCGGCTGAGCGAATACAAGGGGCCGCTCTACGCGATGTTCGAGACGGAGTTCGGTACGCGGATGATCCGCGCGACGGAGAAGATCCGCGCGGTCGCGGCGGATCCGGCGGTGGCCGACCTGCTGCACGTGCCGGCGGGTTTCCCGCTGCTGTCGGTGGAGCGCGTGTCCTATACGTACGGGGACCGGCCGGTGGAAGTGCGACGCGGCTGGTATGTCACAACCGGGTACTACTATCAGAATGACTTGAGTTGACGACGTTTGGCTCAGGCCGCGTGCATTCGCGTACCCCACGCTCGCGAAGCACGTTTCGGGCCGCCTTTGTTCTTGTTCGCGCAACTATCCAGAGCAGACTTTCGCTGCAGCGCGATATAAAAAGGCGCTAAAATTGCGGATTAGTGTGACAACATAGTAGGGGTCTAGCATGACTGACGCAGTAAGAAAGCCGAGGCCGGAATACCGGAACATCGGATTCGGCGATATCACGATGAAATATCGCATGCCGCTGGCGGCGATATTGTCGATTCTCCATCGAGTCAGCGGCGCGCTGCTGTTCTTGTTCCTGCCGTTCCTGCTGTTCCTCTTCGACCAGAGCCTGACGTCCGAGCTCAGCTTCGAAGTCTTCAAGGCCTTCCTCTCCAACATCGTCGTCAAGCTGATCGTCCTCGCGTTGTCGTGGGCCTTCTTCCACCATTTCTGCGCCGGCATTCGCCACCTGCTGATGGACGTCAATCACGACGCCGTCACGAAGGAAGGCGGCAAGCGGACGGCCGTCGTCGTCTTTGTCGTCTCGATCGCGCTGACGATCGCCATGGCACTCAAACTGTTCGGAGCATTCTAAGAAAATGGCAGCCAACAACCGAATCGGCTCGAAGCGCCTCGTCGTCGGCGCACACTACGGCCTGCGCGACTGGCTCGCGCAGCGCGTCACCGCCACGATCATGGCGGTCTACACGGTCATTCTGCTCGTCCTGTTCTTCGGCGCGCACGATTTTTCGTACGAAGGCTGGGCATCGATCTTCGCCGCGCAATGGATGAAGCTCGCGACCTTCGTGATGCTGCTTTCCCTCTTCTACCACGCATGGGTCGGCGTGCGCGACATCTGGATGGACTACGTGAAGCCCGTCGGTGTGCGCCTGCTGCTGCAATCGCTGACCATCGTCTGGCTGCTCGCATGTGCGGGCTACGCCGCGCAGATTCTCTGGAGAGTGTAAAGAATGGCTGCAATCAAAACTTCCCTCCCGCGCCGCAAGTTTGACGTCGTGATCGTCGGCGCGGGCGGCTCCGGCTTGCGCGCGGCGCTGCAACTGTCGCGCGCGGGCCTGTCGGTCGGCGTGCTGTCGAAGGTGTTCCCGACGCGTTCGCACACGGTGGCCGCGCAAGGCGGTATCGGCGCGTCGCTCGGCAACATGAGCGAAGACAACTGGCACTTCCATTTCTACGACACGATCAAGGGCTCCGACTGGCTCGGCGACCAGGACGCGATCGAATTCATGTGCCGCGAAGCGCCGAACGTCGTGTACGAGCTCGAGCACTTCGGCATGCCGTTCGACCGCAACGCGGACGGCACGATCTACCAGCGTCCGTTCGGCGGCCACACCGCGAACTACGGCGAGAAGCCGGTCCAGCGCGCTTGCGCGGCCGCCGACCGTACCGGCCACGCGCTGCTGCACACGCTGTACCAGCAGAACGTCGAAGCGAAGACGCAGTTCTTCGTCGAATGGATGGCGCTCGACCTGATCCGCGACGCGGACGGCGACGTGCTCGGCGTGACGGCCCTCGAGATGGAGACGGGCGACGTCTACATCATGGAAGGCAAGACGACGCTGTTCGCGACGGGCGGCGCAGGCCGGATCTTCGCGGCATCGACCAACGCGTTCATCAACACCGGCGACGGCCTCGGCATGGCCGCGCGTTCGGGCATCGCGCTGCAGGACATGGAGTTCTGGCAGTTCCACCCGACCGGCGTGGCCGGCGCGGGCGTGCTGATCACCGAAGGCGTGCGCGGCGAAGGCGGGATCCTGCGCAACGCGAACGGCGAGCGTTTCATGGAGCGCTACGCGCCGACGCTGAAGGATCTGGCGCCGCGTGACTTCGTGTCGCGTTCGATGGACCAGGAAATCAAGGAAGGTCGCGGCGTCGGTCCGAACAAGGATCACGTGCTGCTCGACCTGTCGCACATCGGCGCCGAGACGATCATGAAGCGTCTGCCGTCGATCCGCGAAATCGCGCTGAAGTTCGCGAACGTCGACGCGATCAAGGAACCGATCCCGGTCGTCCCGACGATCCACTACCAGATGGGCGGCATCCCGACCAACATCCACGGTCAGGTCGTCGGCACGTCGCGCGGCCACAAGGATCCGGTCAACGGTTTCTACGCAGTGGGCGAGTGCTCGTGCGTGTCCGTGCACGGCGCGAACCGCCTCGGCACGAATTCGCTGCTGGACCTCGTGGTGTTCGGCCGTGCGGCCGGCAACCACATCGTCGAGCACGTGAAGAACCAGAAGGAACACAAGCCGCTGCCGGCCGATGCAGGTGAATTCTCGCTGGCGCGCCTCGCGAAGCTCGACAAGTCGACGTCGGGCGAATACACGCAGGACGTCGCGAACGACATCCGCTCGACGATGCAGAAGCACGCAGGCGTGTTCCGCACGTCGGAACTGCTGAAGGAAGGCGTCGACCAGATGGCCGGCCTGAAGGCGCGCGTGGAAAACATCCACCTGAAGGACAAGTCGAAGGTGTTCAACACCGCGCGCGTCGAAGCGCTCGAGCTGGAGAACCTGATCGAAGTGGCCCGCGCGACGATGGTGTCGGCGGAAGCGCGCAAGGAAAGCCGCGGCGCGCACGCGCACAGCGACTACGAACACCGTGACGACGAGAACTGGCTGCGCCACACGCTGTGGTACAGCGAAGGCGATCGCCTCGACTACAAGCCGGTTCAAATGAAGCCGCTGACGGTCGAATCCGTGCCGCCGAAGCCGCGCACGTTCTAAGCCGAGTCAAAGGAATCCGAAATGGCAAAACGCATTTTTGAAGTCTACCGCTACGATCCGGACAAGGACGCAGCGCCGCGCATGCAGACGTACGAGCTCGAGATCCAGCATGAGCGCATGCTGCTCGACGCACTGGTCAAGCTGAAGGCCCTGGACGAGACGCTGTCGTTCCGTCGTTCGTGCCGTGAAGGCGTGTGCGGTTCGGACGCGATGAACATCAACGGCAAGAACGGTCTCGCGTGCCTGACGAACCTGAACGACCTGCCGCAGAAGATCGTGCTGCGTCCGCTGCCGGGCCTGCCCGTCGTGCGCGACCTGATCGTCGACATGACGCACTTCTTCAACCAGTACCACTCGATCAAGCCGTACCTGATCAACGACGCGCCGCCGCCGGAGAAGGAACGCCTCCAGTCGCCGGAAGAGCGCGACGAGCTCGACGGCGTGTACGAGTGCATTCTGTGTGCGAGCTGCTCGACGTCGTGCCCGAGCTTCTGGTGGAACCCGGACAAGTTCGTCGGCCCGGCCGGCCTGCTGCAGGCTTACCGCTTCATCGCGGATAGCCGCGACACGGCGACCGGCGAGCGTCTCGACAACCTGGAAGACCCGTACCGTCTGTTCCGTTGCCACACGATCATGAACTGCGTCGACGTTTGCCCGAAGGGCCTGAACCCGACGAAGGCGATCGGCAAGATCAAGGAACTGATGGTCCGCCGCGCTGTTTAAGGTCGAGATGAGCGATTCGCATCAATCCGACCCGCACCGTCGCGCGCGCCTTCGCTGGCGTGCGCGGCGGGGTCTGCTGGAAAACGACATCGTTTTCGAACGGTTCTTCAGCAGATACGAGCATGACCTCACCGATGCAGACGTAGGCGCGTTGTCGCGCCTGCTCGATCTGAGCGACAACGACCTGATGGACTTGCTCCTCGCGCGCAAGGAACCAGAGGGCGACCTAGACAGCCCGGACATTCACCGGCTGTTGGAGATGCTGCGCAACGTGTAACGCCAAGGTGTAACGCGCTGTGCCCGTTATCGAATCCCGTTTCTTTATTTCGATTGAGGATGTGCCATGACTCCGTCTGATGTTAAAGCCACGCTATCGTTCAGCGACAACTCGCCGAGCGTCGAACTGCCGATCTACAAGGGCACGATGGGCCCGGACGTGATCGACATCCGCAAGCTGTACGGCCAGACCGGCAAGTTCACGTACGACCCGGGCTTCATGTCGACGGCTTCGTGTAATTCGGCGATCACGTACATCGACGGCGACAAGGGCGAACTGCTGTATCGCGGCTACCCGATCGACAACCTCGCGCAAAACGCGGACTTCCTCGAAAGCTGCTACCTGCTGCTGAAGGGCGAACTGCCGAACGCCGCGCAGAAGAAGGAATTCGTCGACACCGTCACGAAGCACACGATGGTGCACGAGCAGATGCACTTCTTCTTCCGTGGCTTCCGTCGCGACGCGCACCCGATGGCGATCCTGGTCGCCGCGGTCGGCGCACTGTCCGCGTTCTACCACGACTCGCTCGACATCAACGACCCGCGTCACCGCGAAGTGTCGGCGATCCGCATGATCGCGAAGCTGCCGACGCTCGTCGCGATGGCGTACAAGTACAGCATCGGCCAGCCGTTCGTGTATCCGAAGAACTCGCTGTCGTACAGCGCGAACTTCATGCACATGATGTTCTCGAACCCGTGCGAAGAGTACAAGGTCAACGACGTGCTCGTCCGCGCGCTCGACCGTATCCTGATCCTGCACGCCGATCACGAGCAGAACGCATCGACGTCGACGGTCCGCCTGGCCGGCTCGTCGGGCGCGAACCCGTTCGCGTGTATCGCAGCCGGTATCGCGTGTCTGTGGGGCCCGGCGCACGGTGGTGCGAACGAAGCCGCGCTGAACATGCTCGAGCAGATCGGTTCGCCGGACAACATCCCCGAATTCATCAAGCAGGTGAAGGACAAGAATTCGGGCGTGAAGCTGATGGGCTTCGGCCACCGCGTGTACAAGAACTACGACCCGCGTGCGAAGCTGATGCGCGAAACGTGCTACGAAGTGCTGAACGAACTGGGCCTGCACGACGACCCGCTGTTCAAGCTCGCGATGCAGCTCGAGAAGATCGCGCTGGAAGACGAATACTTCGTGTCGCGCAAGCTGTACCCGAACGTCGACTTCTACTCGGGCATCGTCCAGCGCGCGCTGGGCATCCCGACGTCGATGTTCACGTGTATCTTCGCGATGGCACGTACGGTCGGCTGGATCGCACAGTGGAACGAAATGATTGCGGATCCGGAACAGAAGATCGGCCGTCCGCGTCAGCTGTTCATCGGCGATACGCCGCGCGAAGCGAAGCCGCTCAACGCACGTTAAGCCGTGTGTGGCGCGAACGGCCGGCAGGCCGCTCGCGTCGGGCAATCGCCACGCCACGACACCCCGACGGGTCAGCCCGTCGGGGTGTTTTCATTTGGGCGGTCGATGTAGGCCCGATCCGGTGCGGCGCTCCAGCGACGGCGGCCGTGTGTCGAGCGCGGGCGCATCGCCGTCGGGCGCGTGGCCGTGCTGCTTGAAGAACTGCCGGTACGCGCCGGGCGTCGTGCCGCGCGCGGCGAGGAACTGGCGATTGAAGTTCGCGGCATTCGGAATGCCGCAGCGCGCGGCCACCGTCGCGATCGGCCAGTCGGTGCCGACGAGGTGGCGGCATGCATGCGCGAGCCGCAGTCGTTGCACGTAGCGGCCGACGCTTTCGCCGAGATGCCGGACGAACAGCCGTTGCAGCGTGCGTTCGGACATGTGCGCGGCAGCGGCGAGTGCATCGATGCGCAGCGGTTCGTGGAAATGCCGGTCGATCGCGTCGAGCACGCGGTCGAGGCGCTCGGCTTCGGGCGCGGCCGGGTCGGCGGGCGATGCGGCGCCGTCGGGCCGGTCGTACGCATGCGCGGTGGCGAGCGGTTCGCCGCCGGCTTCCGCGAGATCGGCAAGCGTGTCCAGCGTGGCCGCGAGCCGCACGCGCGGCGACGGATCGAGCAACAGCGGCAGCCGCGCGCGCATCGCGCGGGCCGTCTCCCCGTCGAAGCGCAGGCCGGGCGCCGCGCGTCGCAGCAGCGAACGCAGCGGCGCGTATTCGGGGCAGCAGTCGGCCAGCCGCCGCGCCCAGTCCCCGTCGAACCAGACGACGAGCGCGACCTCGGGCGCGTCGCGATCGATGCGCGCGTTCGACGACCACGTATGCGGCAGGTTGGGCGGCACGAGCACGAGATCGTCGTCCGCGTAGTGTGCGACGTGATCGCCGATGAAGCGCTGGCCGCGGCTGTTGAGCGTCAGCGTCAGTTCGTACTCGGGATGGCGATGCCATTCGAACGGGATGCGCGCGAGCTGGCGATGATAGACGCGGATCGAACAGCCGGATGCGAACGTCACGTGCTCGTATTGCGGTTTCATCACGGCCTCCGTTTGGGGGCGGGCAGCGCGTCGTGGCATGATCGTGAGCGATCGTCACCCCGGAGCGATGCCATGTTTTCACATGTTTGCGTGGGCGTCAGCGATACGGCGCGCGCCTACGATTTCTACGCGCCGCTGTTCGCGGCACTCGGGCTGCGCCTGAAATTCCGCGAGCCCGACGGCTGGTCGGGCTGGATGCCGGCCGACGCCGAGCGGCCGCTGTTCTTCTTCGGCAAGCCGCTCGACGGCCACGCGCCGGCGCCGGGCAACGGCCATACGATCGCGTTCGATGCACCGACCCGCGCGCACGTCGATCGCTGCCACGCGCTCGCGCTGCGGCAGGGCGGCACCTGCGAAGGGCCGCCGGGCCTGAGGCCGTACTATCACCGCGACTATTACGGCGCCTATTTCCGCGACCCGGACGGCAACAAGCTCTGCGTGGTCTGCCATCGTCCCGAGTGACATGCGATTGTCAGGATTGTATCGATCATTGGCCGGATAGTGGTGATCGCGGCCATGCGCCGGCCGTACGCTGACGGCACATCACGACACGCTTCAGCGAGGAGACGACGATGCAACTGACGATTGACGATCTGCCCGCCGCGATTCGCGCGGCGAAACGGGCGCTGCGCGCCGACTTGCCCGGTTACGCGGCCACGTTCCGCGAACTCGAAGGCGACATTGCACGGCAGGTCGACGCGATCCGCCGCGCGCACGCGCATGGCCATGACGTGATTCCGGTCGTGCCGTTCGCGGATATCGCGGCCGGGAGCGTCGATCCGCACGCACTTGCCGCGATCCGCACGCATGGCGCGGTCGTGATCCGCGGCGTGTTCGATGCGCGGCAGGCAAGCGACTGGAACGACGAGATCGGCGCGTATCTGGATGCGAACCGTTTCGCCGAGCGGCTGCATGCACGCGCGGAGGACCGTTACTTCGGCAATCTCGCGTCGGGCAAGCCGCAGATTTACGGCGTCTACTGGTCGAAGCCGCAGGTGGCTGCGCGCCAGTCGCCTGCGCTCACGCAGGCGCGCGTGTTTTTGAACCGCTTGTGGCGGCATGCGGACGGCGCGCGCACGCATTTCGATCCCGACCAGGTGCCCGCGTATGCGGACCGGATTCGCCGCCGGCCGCCCGGTTCGACGTCGCTCGGGCTGTCGCCGCATGTCGACGGCGGTTCCGTCGAGCGCTGGCTCGGCGCGAATTTTCGGCAGGTCTATCGTCACGTGCTGGCCGGCCGCTGGCGCGATTACGATCCGTTCGATGCGGCGTTCCGACCCGACGTCGAGGAGATTCCGTCGCCGGCCGTGTGTTCGATGTTCCGCACGTTCCAGGGCTGGACCGCGCTGACGCCGCAAGGGCCCGGCGACGGCACGCTGCAGCTGATTCCGGTCGCGAACGCGATGGCCTATGTCGTGCTGCGCGCGCTGCAGGACGACGTCGCCGACGACGACCTGTGCGGCGCGCGTCCCGGCCGCGCGCTGTCGATTCGCCCGGAATGGCACGCGCTGCTGCTCGACGCGCTGGTGCCGATCCCGCACATGGCGCCGGGCGACGCGGTGTTCTGGCACGGCGACGTCGTGCATGCGGTCGAGGATGCGCATCGCGGCAGCGGCGACAGCAACGTGATGTACATTGCGGCCGCGCCCGGCTGCGCGAAGAACGACGCGTACCTGCAACGCCAGCGTTCCGCGTTCCTGCGCGGCGACAGCCCGCCCGATTTCCCGGCCGATCATTTCGAAGTCGATTTCGACGGCCGCGCGGAGGAGGGCGAACTCACGGCGCTCGGCCGTTCACAGATGGGGTTCGCGCCCGGTGCATAAAGCATGTGCGGCGGCCCCGAACGGCCGTTCGCGAGACCGCGGGCGGGCCGTCTGCCGAATCCGCTGCGTGGTGCACGCAATTCGACGCAATCGGCTGTCGGCGCCGCCGAAATCGACGCGAATGGCGCAATTTGGCTTCCGATAATGGTCCGGACACAACGCCGCCGGCCCGTGCGCCGCACGGATGCGGCGCAGACCATGGAGGAGTCGATGCAATTCACGCAAGCGATCGTTCGCCGTCCCGCGCCGTCCTGCGGCGCGGGCCTGACCACCGCCCAACTCGGCGCACCCGATTACGACAAGACGCTCACGCAGTTCCACGCGTACTGCGACGCGCTGCGCACGCTCGGCGTCGAGTTGACCGAACTGCCGCCGCTGGAGGCGTTTCCCGATTCGCACTTCGTCGAGGACGTCGCCGTCGTCACGCCGGAATTCGCGGTGATCACGCGTCCCGGCGCGCCCGCCCGGCGCGGCGAGACGGTTCATATCGAAGCGGCGCTCGCCGCGCATCGCGAACTGCTGCCGATGCAGTCCGGCCGTCTCGACGGCGGCGACGTGATGCTGGTCGGCAAGCGCTTCTTCATCGGCCTGACGAGCCGCACCGACGCGGAAGGCATCGCCGCGTTCGACGCGCTGGTGTCGCGCCATGGCTATTCGGTCGTCGCTGTGCCGGTCGGCGCCGGCCTGCACCTGAAATCGGTCGTCAACGCGCTCGGCGACGACACGCTGCTCGTGACCGACGCGCTGGCCGCGCATCCGGCATTCGCCGACTATCGCCGGATCGCGATCTCGGCCGCCGACGAATACGCGGGCAACACGCTGCGCGTGAACGGTACGCTGATCACGCCGGCCGGCTATCCGCGCGTGCATGACGCGATCGCGTCGCTCGGCATGCCGCTGCACGTGATCGACACGAGCGAGTTCCGCAAGATGGACGGCGGCCTGACCTGCCTGTCGCTGCGGTTCTAGCCGATTGGCGCGCGGCCGCTTCGGCCGGATAATGTGGCCCCCGTGCGGAACGGCACACGTTCCGCGCACCAGCCACGACCCGACCGGAGCGAACGCGGATGACCGACAAGAAGATGCAGCTCGACAAGATCGATCTCCGGATCCTCGACATCCTGCGTACCGACGGGCGAATTTCGTACCGGAAGCTGTCGGAGCTCGTGAACCTCACGCCGCGGCCGTGCCAGGCGCGCGTGGAGCGGCTCGAGGCGCTCGGCGTGATCGAAGGGTATCGCGCGGTGATCAAGGCGCCGCGCGCGACCAAGCCGATCGTCGTGATCGCGCAGATCGTGCTGGCCGACCACGGGCGTTCGCAGGCGCCGTTCGAGGAGGAAATGCGCGCGAATCCGGCCGTGCTCGATTGCTGGCTCGTCAGCGGCACGTTCGATTTTCTCGTGCGGCTCGCGTGCGAGGATCTCGACGAGTACCGGCGGATCGCGAACGTATGGCTGGAAAGCCCGCGATTCCGGATCGAGAAGATCGTGACGACGGCCGAACTGCAGGCGATCAAGCGCAGCGTCGTGTGATGCGACCGGCCCGGCAGGGCCGGTTTCGAGGCGAATGACCAGGTCGATCGATTTGCATTCCAAATCAAATTTGGCTGACCGGATCACAATCAGGGTGAACACTATGGATGCTATGCAAGCGGCAGCGGGGACGGCCGCGTCGTCCGGGGCGACGCTGAAGCGTCGTCTGCAGGGCCGCCACATCGCGATGATCGCGATCGGCGGTTCGATCGGCACGGGGCTGTTCGTCGCGTCGGGCGCGTCGGTCGCGCAGGCGGGGCCGGGCGGGGCGATCGCCGCGTATCTCGCGATCGGGATCATGGTCTATTTCGTCGTCACCGGGCTCGGCGAGATGGCCGCGTTGATGCCGGTATCGGGCTCGTTCGCGATCTACGGCGAGAAGTACGTCGACGAAGGTTTCGGCGTCGCGCTCGGCTGGACCTACTGGTACAGCTGGGCGGTGACGATCGCGATCGAGCTGGTCGCCGCGCAGATCGTGATGCGCTACTGGTTTCCGTCGGTGCCCGGCGTGTGGTGGGGCGCGGGCTTCCTCGTGCTGATCTTCCTGCTCAATACGCTGTCGGTGCGCGGCTTCGGCGAATCGGAATACTGGTTCTCGCTGATCAAGGTCGTCACCGTGATCGCATTCATCGCGGCCGGGCTGCTGATCGCGGCCGGCGTGCTCGGGACCGGGCATCCGGTCGGCTGGCGCAACTTCACGACCGGCGACGCGCCGTTCGTCGGCGGCGTGCACGCGATGATGAGCGTCGCGCTGATCGCGGGCTTCTCGTTCCTCGGCACCGAGCTGGTCGGCATCACGGCCGGCGAATCGGAAAACCCGCGCAAGACGATCCCGCGCGCGGTGAAGCAGATTTTCTGGCGGATCATGCTGTTCTACGTGCTCGCGATCTTCGTGATCGGCCTGCTGGTGCCGTACACCGATCCGAACCTGCTGAAGAGCGACGTGACCGACATCGGCGTGAGCCCGTTCACGCTGGTGTTCAGCCATGCGGGGTTCCCACTCGCGGCCGGCGCGATGAACCTGGTGATCCTGACGGCCGTGCTGTCGGCCGGCAATTCCGGCACCTACGCGGCGACGCGGATGCTGTACAACCTCGCATCGGAGGGGCGCGCGCCGGCCATGTTCGCGACGCTGTCGCCGGGCGGCGTGCCGCGCAACGCGCTGTACGCGACGATGGCCGTCGGAGGGTTGTGCTTCCTCACGTCGCTGACCAGCAACCAGCGCATCTATCTGTGGCTGCTGAATACGGTCGGCATCACCGGCTTCATCGCGTGGCTCGGCATCGCGGTCTGCCATTACCGGTTCCGCAAGGGATTCCTGAAGCAGGGCTATCGGCTCGACCAGCTGCCGTATCGCGCGAAATGGTTTCCGTTCGGGCCGTTGTTCGCGATCGCGATCTGCATCGTGATTTCGCTGGGCCAGGATTACCAGGCATTCTTCGCGGCGCACATCGACTGGATGGAAGTGCTGTCGATCTATGTGTGGATTCCGCTGTTCGTCGCGATCTGGTGGGCGTATCGCCGCGCGCGCAAGAGCCGGCTCGTGCGCTACGAAGAGATGGACATCGGGCCGTGGCTCACGCGCTCGGTCGAGGCCGTCGACGCGGCGGCCTCGCAGCACGGGCAGCCGCGCTGATCGCCGGCGGGCGACGGCGAGGCGACGGGAGCCGGCGCGAATCGCATGGCCTCCGTCGAGCGAGCCGTGCCGCCACGCGCGTTTCGGTCAGCGTGCCTGCTTCAACTGCGCCTTCATGAAATCCACCCATGCGCGTACCTTCTGCGGCACGTGTCGCGTCGCGACGTACAGCGCATAGACGTTCTGCTGCGGAAACCGGTACGCGGGCAGCGCGTCGACCAGCGTGCCGCTTGCGAGATCGTCCTGTGTTCCGGCGCGAAGCGGACGGCCTGATCGTGTGGCGCCACCTGCACGAGACGGCGGTCGCCGCGTGAACGACGCGTGCCGCCGCCGTTACTTGTCCAGCTCCGGATAGTGCCGGAAGATCCCCATGTCGTTGAACGGGATGCGGCGCTCCGATGCCAGGTAGCGCGCGACGGGCGGATGCTCCGCGACGCGATCGTGCAGCGCGACGAGCGCCGCGACCTTGCGCTCCGCGCGCTTCATCGCCTTCGGGAACGCATAGCGCAGCCCCTCGATCAACTGGAACATCGTCAGGTCCGCATAGCTGAGCGCGTTGCCCGCGATATAACCGTTCTTGTGCGGATTCTGTTCGAGCACGCGATCGAAGTAGCCAAGGAACTTCGGCAGCCGGTTCTCGAGGAAATCGGCCGCGCGCTCGGCCGCTTCCGCTTTCTGGTCCTCGTAGTACAGGCCGCTGCCGATCGGATGGTGCGTGTCGTGGATCTCGGTGATGAAATCGGCGGCGGTCAGCTGGATCTGATGCACCCACAGCCGGCCGGCTTCGTCGTCGGGCGCGAGCCCGAGCCGCGCGCCGAGAAACAGCAGGATGTTCGCGGTCTGCCCGACGACCACGTCGCCCGCCTTCAGGAACGGCGGTGCGAACGGCACGCATTCGGCCTGCGTGCTGTCCATCATGCGCATCATGGCCGTCACGCCCATTCCGCGCCCCGATTCGCGCGCGACGTCGACGTAGTCGGCTTCGGCGGCCTCGAGCGCGAGCCGTACGTACTCGCCGCGGCCCTGGATCTCGGGCCAGTAATAGAGTTCATATCGCATGCTGTTCTCCTGTTCGTTGAACCGAATGCTGCCGGCTGCATGAAGGCGGGGCGGCCATGCGGCTCCCGCTGCGAATAGACAGTCTAGGAGATCGCGGGGAAAGTGCCGCGGGCGTCGCGCGTCACGCGCCGCGTTCGCCGCCTTCGGGGCCGTAGAAGAACACCCATGTCGAGAAATCGTCGGAGAAGCCGACGAAGCGATGCTCGGCGTGCGCGGGGACGAACAGCGCGTCGCCGGCCGCGACGTCGCATTCACGCCCGTCGACGACGAAGCGCGACGTGCCGGCGGCGATCACGTAGACCTCGTCGCGTACGTGCGGCGTCTGCCGATCCTCGATGCGCGGCCGGTACAGCTCGACGTCGAGCGTGCCGTGGTGAAACAGCGTCGTGAACAGCGTGCCTGCGTCGTCGAGGCGCGCAAGCGATTCTTTCAGGCCGAGCTTCATGAGGGCTCCGGGTCCGGATCACGGGAACGTGCGTTGCGTCATCGTAGCGCGCACGTCGATACGTCGAAACCCCGCGCCGGCCACCGGCGAAACAAGGGGGGATGCGCTCGCCACGGATGAAACGGGTTCGACCATCGGCGAAACGGAGCGGTAGCCGAGCGGATTCGATCGGCATTTTCACTCCAATTTAACCAACGCCGCCTACGATCGCGCTTCGCCGATCGGTGATGCGTCGCGATGCCGTTTCATGCGTGGCTGCCGTTGCCTTTCCCCTTGATTCCGCGAAATCCGGCGTTCCTGCCTGTCGTCAGGCGCGCTCGTCATTCGCCTCCTTTCATCTCGCACTCATGAGTCAGCATCCCCCGGCCTCGTCCCGCAGAACATTCCTGTCCGCCGCGCCGGCCGTCGCGGCGGCGTCATTCCTCGGCGCATGCGGCGGCGGCGACGACGTCACGTCGGCGCCGATCGGCGACGCCGCGCTCGCCGCGCAGATGTCCGCGAAACTGAACGCCCAGCTCGGCGATGCGGCGACGGTCGACGCGATCGTGCCGGCGATGACCGATGTCGGCTTCACGTGGGCGCTGCCGACGGTGCCGGCCGCGCAGATCGGCGCGATCGTCGCGTACAGCTTCGGCAATCGTCCGAACGCGGCGAGCGGCAATACGTCGAGCACCGGCGGCAACCAGTCCGCGCTGCCCGATCCGGGGCCCGTCAACGAAGCGCTCGCGGACGCCGTGTACCGCATCCGCCAACTGAAACCGGTCAAGGTCTACGCGCAGTGGGAAATCGCGCGCTTTCTCGTATCGAAATACGGGCTGGGCGCCGACGTGCTGTCGTCGATCGAACCGGTGATCGCGAGCGACGGCTCGATCGTCTACCTGAGCACCGCGGGCGTCGCGGCCGTGGCCGTATCGCGTGCGGGCGGCGCGGCCGCGATGGGCACCGTCGCGGTGGTTGGCCATCGCGATCATGCGAAGCGCTGCATCCAGACCTCGCGGCAGGCGGGCATGCAGGCGGCCGCGGTCGCCGAGGTGCCGCTCCCGACCACGTACGACCCGCAGTCGGGCCAGCCGTGGACGCGCAACCGCAGCCTCTATCTCGTGCACGACATGTATGCGCAGATGCTGACGCACGCGATGACCGCGACGATGCAGGCGTTCCCGAAGGGCTGATGCCTTCCGTCGTTTCCCATTCGAATTCCGTGACCATGACGAACCGCCGCCATTTTCTCGCCTCCACTTCATTGCTCGCCGCCTCGTGCGCCGCCGCCGCGCCCGCGTTCGCAAGCGACGCCCCCGTTTCCGATGCGGAACTGCAGCGCCAGATGCTCGGCAAGCTGACGAACGAACTGAACGATCGCGCGACTGCCGCCGACGAAACCGGTTACCTGCTCGACACGTTTTTCTCGTGGACGCCGCCGTCCGTCGACGCGGCCGGCGTCAACACGATCGTCGCGTTCGGCTTCGGCAGCCGCGCCGGGTCATCGGCCGCCGCGCCGCTGCCGGGCCCCGTGAACGAGGCCATCGCCGACGCCGTGTTCCAGCTTCGGCAGAAAGCCGCGGTGCCGGTTTTCGCGCAGCAGGAAGTCGCGAGCGTGCTCGCGTCGAAGTACGGACTGACGGCCGGCGTGACGTCGATCGCGACGCCTGCCGCGGTCGCCGGCAGCCCGATACCGACGCCCGACGGCGTCGCCGCCGCGATCGTCAGGCAGGCCGGTTCGGCCGCGGCGCTCGGCAAGGTCGGCGTGGTCACGCATCGCGATCAGGCGTCGATCGCCGTGCGCGTGTCGAATGCGGCGGGGATGCAGGCGGCGGTGCCGGCCGGACTGTCGCTGCCCGGCACCTACGATGCATCGGCCCAGCAGCCGGCGATGCGGCGGCGCGATCTTTACCTGATGAGCAATGCCGGCATGCAGCTCGCGATGCTGCGGCTCGACCTGATCAATCGCGAATATCCGGGCGGCTAGACGCGCAGCGCACCCCGCGCGCGATCGCCGCGCGCCGGACCGTGCGTGCCACATGTTGGCGGGTAATGCCGATACAGGTATTGGCACTACCAGCCAAACTACTGTTTTTAATGGGTTTTTTCGCGTCCGGCCTGCGCCGCGACGCGTTCTGCGTGGCATAATCGACCGCATCCGCAAGGCTTGTAGTCACAACGACCCCGCATACCCATGGCACAGACTCTCTACGACAAACTGTGGAACACCCACGTGGTCCACACCGAGGAAGACGGCACGACCCTGCTCTATATCGACCGTCAGCTGCTGCATGAAGTCACGAGCCCGCAGGCATTCGAAGGGCTGAAGATGGCGCAGCGCCCGGTGTGGCGCATCAGCGCGAACCTGGCCGTGTCGGACCACAACGTGCCGACCACGGACCGCAGCCACGGCATCGCCGATCCCGTCTCGAAGCTGCAGGTCGACACGCTCGACGCGAACTGCGACGCATTCGGCATCACCCAGTTCAAGATGAACGACGTGCGCCAGGGCATCGTCCACATCATCGGGCCGGAACAGGGCGCGACGCTGCCGGGCATGACGATCGTGTGCGGCGATTCGCATACGTCGACGCACGGCGCGTTCGGCGCGCTCGCGCACGGCATCGGCACGTCGGAAGTCGAGCACGTGCTCGCGACGCAGACCTTGCTGCAGAAGAAGAGCAAGAACATGCTCGTGAAGGTCGAGGGCGCACTGCCGCGCGGCTGCACCGCGAAGGACATCGTGCTCGCGATCATCGGCAAGATCGGCACCGCGGGCGGCACCGGCTACGCGATCGAATTCGGCGGCTCGACCATTCGCGCGCTGACGATGGAAGGCCGCATGACCGTCTGCAACATGGCGATCGAAGCCGGCGCGCGCGCGGGCATGGTCGCGGTGGACGACACGACGATCGACTACCTGAAGGGCCGTCCGTTCGTGCCGACCGGCGCGGAATGGGATCAGGCCGTCGAATACTGGCGCCAGTTCAAGTCGGACGACGGCGCGCACTTCGACCGCGTGGTCGAGCTGAACGCGGCCGAGATCGTCCCGCAGGTCACGTGGGGCACGTCGCCGGAAATGGTCACGTCGATCGACGGTCGCGTGCCCGATCCCGAGCGCGAGAAGGATCCGGTCAAGCGCGACGCGATGGAGCGCGCGCTGGCGTACATGGCGCTCGAGCCGAACACGCCGATCGAATCGATCAAGGTCGACAAGATCTTCATCGGCTCGTGCACGAATGCACGGATCGAGGATATCCGCGCGGCCGCGTATGTCGTGAAGAAGCTGAACCGTCGCATCGCGTCGAACGTGCGGCTCGCGATGGTCGTGCCGGGCTCGGGCCTCGTGAAGGCGCAGGCCGAGCGCGAAGGGCTCGACAAGGTGTTCACCGACGCGGGCTTCGAATGGCGCGAGCCGGGCTGCTCGATGTGCCTCGCGATGAACGCCGACCGGCTCGATCCGGGCGAGCGCTGCGCGTCGACGTCGAACCGCAACTTCGAAGGCCGGCAGGGCGCGGGCGGCCGCACGCACCTCGTGAGCCCCGCGATGGCGGCGGCCGCCGCGATCGAAGGCCACTTCGTCGACATTCGCCAGCTGGGGTAACGCGTGACGGCATCGAAGGTCATCGCGCGGCTGGTTGCCGCGCTGGCGCTGGCGGGGCTGGGCTTCGGCCTTGCGGGCTGCAATACCGTCCGAGGCTTCGGCGAGGACGTCAACGCCGCCGGCAACGCGCTGAAGCGCGCCGCGGACTGACACCGCCACCGAGAATTTGTCGATGGGCGCCGGCCGCGTGCCGGCCCTTCAACCGGATAGACGGATCATGGAAAAATTCACTGTACATACCGGCGTCGTCGCGCCGCTCGATCGCGAGAACGTCGATACGGACGCGATCATCCCGAAGCAGTTCCTGAAGTCGATCAAGCGCACGGGCTTCGGTCCGAACGCGTTCGACGAATGGCGCTACCTCGATCACGGCGAGCCGGGGCAGGACAACTCGAAGCGTCCGCTGAACCCGGACTTCGTGCTGAACCAGCCGCGCTACCAGGGCGCATCGGTGCTGCTCGCCCGCAAGAATTTCGGCTGCGGCAGCTCGCGCGAGCACGCGCCGTGGGCGCTGCAGCAGTACGGCTTCCGCGCGATCATCGCGCCGAGCTTCGCGGACATCTTCTTCAACAACTGCTTCAAGAACGGCCTGCTGCCGATCGTGCTGACCGAGCAGCAGGTCGATCACCTGTTCAACGACACGTATGCGTTCAACGGCTACCAGCTGACGATCGACCTCGACGCGCAGGTCGTGCGCGCGGGCGACGGCCGCGAGTATCCGTTCGAGATCACCGCGTTCCGCAAGTACTGCCTGCTGAACGGCTTCGACGACATCGGCCTCACGCTGCGCCACGCGGACAAGATCCGCCAGTTCGAAGCGGAGCGGCTCGTGAAGCAGCCGTGGCTCAACACGAAGCTGGTCGGCTGATCGCGCGTGGCGGGTGCGCCGTGCGCGCGCTCGCCGGCCTGTCTCCCCAACAACCTACCCAGTCAGGAATTTCGCATGAAGATTGCAGTGCTGCCCGGCGACGGCATCGGTCCGGAAATCGTCAATGAAGCCGTGAAGGTGCTGAACGCACTCGACGAGACGTTCGAACTCGAACAGGCGCCGGTCGGCGGCGCGGGCTACGAGGCGAGCGGCCATCCGCTGCCCGACGCGACGCTGGCGCTCGCGAAGCAGGCCGACGCGATCCTGTTCGGCGCGGTCGGCGACTGGAAGTACGACTCGCTGGAGCGCGCGCTGCGCCCGGAGCAGGCGATCCTCGGGCTGCGCAAGCACCTCGAGCTGTTCGCGAACTTCCGCCCGGCGATCTGCTATCCGCAGCTCGTCGATGCGTCGCCGTTGAAGCCGGAGCTCGTCGCGGGCCTCGACATCCTGATCGTGCGCGAACTGAACGGCGACATCTACTTCGGCCAGCCGCGCGGCGTGCGCGCGGCGCCGGACGGCCCGTTCGCCGGCGCGCGCGAAGGCTTCGACACGATGCGCTATTCGGAGCCGGAAGTGCGCCGCATCGCGCACGTCGCGTTCCAGGCCGCGCAAAAGCGCGCGAAGAAGCTGCTGTCGGTCGACAAGTCGAACGTGCTGGAGACGTCGCAGTTCTGGCGCGACATCATGATCGACGTGTCGAAGGAATACGCGGACGTCGAGCTGTCGCACATGTACGTCGACAACGCGGCGATGCAGCTCGCGAAGGCGCCGAAGCAGTTCGACGTGATCGTCACGGGCAACATGTTCGGCGACATCCTGTCGGATGAAGCGTCGATGCTGACGGGTTCGATCGGCATGCTGCCGTCGGCGTCGCTCGACAAGAACAACAAGGGCCTGTACGAGCCGTCGCACGGTTCGGCGCCGGACATCGCCGGCAAGGGCATCGCGAACCCGCTCGCGACGATCCTGTCGGCCGCGATGCTGCTGCGCTACTCGCTGAATCGCGCCGAGCAGGCCGATCGCATCGAGCGTGCGGTGAAAACGGTGCTCGAACAGGGTTATCGCACGGGCGACATCGCGACGCCGGGCTGCAAGCAGGTCGGCACGGCGGCGATGGGCGACGCGGTGGTCGCGGCGCTGTAAGCGGACGGATCGAAGTCCGGTAACCAAGATGAAAAGGGCGCGAACGGGCCGTAAAAATCGGCCGGTTCGCGCACCGTTGGCCGTTGTGCGGGCCAGCGGCTTTGTGTAGACTCGAACGATGGCGCTGATTTCCCTGATCTCCCCGGTCCTGAAACTCCACGGCAACACTGCCCGTGCGGGTGCGCGCGCCATCGTCATCACGAAAACCATTACCACGAAAACGATCATTAAACGCTGATCGCCGTCGTGCCCGCCTGTTTCCCCGCGCGGTCACGCGGGGACGGAAATGGCGGGGAAGCTCCATTCAAGCAAAGGGTTAGTCATGAACGTAGGTCTCGTAGGTTGGCGCGGCATGGTCGGCAGCGTCCTGATGCAGCGCATGCAGGAAGAGGGCGATTTCGACCTGATCGAACCGGTGTTCTTCAGCACCAGCAACACGGGCGGCAAGGCGCCGTCGTTCGCGAAAAACGAGACTACGCTCAAGGACGCGACCAACGTCGACGAGCTGAAGAAGTGCGACGTGATCATCACGTGCCAGGGCGGCGACTACACGAACGACGTGTTCCCGAAGCTGCGCGCGGCCGGCTGGAACGGCTACTGGATCGACGCGGCGTCGTCGCTGCGGATGAAGGACGACGCGGTCATCATCCTCGATCCGGTCAACCTGGACGTGATCAAGGACGCGCTCGTCAAGGGCACGAAGAACTTCATCGGCGGCAACTGCACGGTCAGCCTGATGCTGATGGCGCTCGGCGGCCTGTTCCGTGAGAACCTCGTCGACTGGATGACGGCGATGACCTACCAGGCCGCATCGGGCGCGGGCGCGCAGAACATGCGCGAGCTGCTGTCGCAGATGGGCGCGCTGCATGGTTCGGTGCAGGAGCAGCTCGCCGATCCGGCTTCCGCGATCCTCGACATCGACCGCCGCGTGCTCGCGACGATGAACAGCGACGCGATGCCGACGAGCCAGTTCGGCGTGCCGCTCGCCGGTTCGCTGATCCCGTGGATCGACAAGGATCTCGGCAACGGGATGTCGAAGGAAGAGTGGAAGGGCGGCGCGGAAACCAACAAGATCCTCGGCAAGCCGGCGATGGGCGAGCCGGGTGCGATCCCGGTCGACGGGCTGTGCGTGCGGATCGGTGCGATGCGCTGCCATTCGCAGGCGCTGACGATCAAGCTGAAGAAGGACGTGCCGCTCGACGAAATCAACGACATCCTCGCGTCCGCGAACGACTGGGTGAAGGTCGTGCCGAACGAGCGTGAAGCGTCGATGCGCGACCTGTCGCCGGCGAAGATCACCGGCACGCTGACGGTGCCGGTCGGCCGCCTGCGCAAGCTCGCGATGGGCGGCGAATACCTGTCGGCGTTCACGGTCGGCGATCAGCTGCTGTGGGGCGCGGCCGAGCCGCTGCGCCGCATGCTGCGCATCCTGCTCGACAAGTAAGCACGGCTGTCCGGCCAGCGGGCCGGGCTGCATGACACGACGCGCCGCGTCGGCCTCGAGATCCGGGGCCGGCGCGGCGCGTTTTTCATGCGCGGTTCAACGCAGGTTCAGCAGCGTCTGGTCGACCGCCTGCTGGGTCTTGATCGTCTGCGCGTTCGCCTGGTAATTGCGCTGCGCGGTGATCAGGTTCACGAGCTCGGTCGTCAGGTTCACGTTCGAATTTTCCAGCGCGCTCCCCTGCAGCGTGCCGTGGTTCGTGCTGCCCGGCGCGGCGATCTGCGGCACGCCGGACGCGGCCGTTTCCGCATACTGGTTGCCGCCGATGTTCACGAGCCCGTTCGGGTTGTTGAAGTTCGCGAGCGCGATCAGGCCGAGCACCGCGCTCTGGCCGTTCGAGTAGTTGCCGGTCAGCTTGCCGTCGGTGCCGATCGAGAACGTCGTCAGCGTGCCGCTCGCGAAGCCGTCCTGCGCGAGATTGGTCACGCCGTCCTTGCCGCCGTACTGCGTCGTGCCGCCCAGGTCGAGCGTCAGGTTCTGCGGATTGGCGCCGCCCGTCGTGTTCGGGATCGAGAACGCGAACTGGCCGAGGCTCGGCGTCGGCTGGCCGGTCGCGGCCGACGTCGTCGAGCTGATCCGGCCCGACGCATCGAACGTGACGGTGCCGAGATTCGTCGGCGTCTGGCCCTGCACGCCCGCGTAGGCCTGCCACGTGCCGGCCGCGCTCTTCGCGAAGTACATCGTGACCTGCTGCGAGCCGCCGAGCGTGTCGTAGACCTGGATCGACGAGTTGTAGTTGTACGTCGTGTTGTCGGTCGCGTTGAACGGCGTCTTGGCCGGCACCTTGTCCTGCGCGTTCAGGTTGAACTGGCCGGTGATCTTGCTCGTCGCGCGCGGCGCGATGTTGTTGGTCGGCGCCTGGAGCGGCACGGTCTGCGCGGTGTTGATCACGCCGCCGGCGCCCGCCGCATAGCCCATCAGGTTGCGGCCTTGCGCGTCGACGATCGCGCCGTTCTTGTCGCGATGGAACGTGCCGTCGCGCGAGTACGTGGTTACGCCGTTGCTGGACATCTGGAAGAAGCCGTTGCCGTTGATCGCGACGTCGAGCGACGACTTCGTCGAATTGATCGTCCCCTGGCCGAAATTCTGCTGCACCGACGCGAGCCGCGTGCCGATGCCGATCTGCGTGTTGACCGACGTCGCGACCGAATTCGCGTACATGTCGGCGAAGTTCGCGCGTCCCTGCTTGAAGCCGACCGTGTTTGCGTTCGCGATGTTGTTGCCGATGACGTCGAGATTGCTCGACGCACCGGCCAATCCGCTCAAGCCCTGCTGATAGCCCATGTTCGGTCCCCGTAACGAGCTGGTGAGTGAATGCAGTCGTGCGACTGCGCGATGACCCTCCGGTACTTCACGGCATCAGCCCGGCCGCGCGCGCCCGCCTTTCCGGCATGTGCAGGCGCGAGGTCGAAAGATGCCGATTCCTGTTTGAAGACGATCGTATCGACGGCGATTATTTGGTCTGTGTAATTTTGTGTAATGTAATTGAATTGATGCAGAAACGATCGCTTTTGTATGAGCAATGGCGTGGGCTTAAGGCGGTGAAAGCCTTATGGGGTGGGGCTTCGGCCGTGTAAATTTTCATTTCTCCGATAAGAGACGGGAATTGCCTTCTTATCGACGAATTGAAATTTTTCGGGAGCGGGATTAAGCGCCGATCAGGATTTGTTTTGATTTTCGGCGGCTAGTTCATTAACGGCGGGCAGGGCGGATTGTTGAGAAAATCCCTGCGATTCTGTCGTCGTGATCCTGCGGCGGACGCTGGGTCGGCGCCGGAAAGCCGCTTCCTCCGACAGGGGCGCGACGCTGCTGCGAGACGGCTTTCGCCTGCGGCACGCAGGTTCGTCCTGATCGATCGGATGCATCGACTACGACAGGCGCGGCCGCGCGACACGAGCGCCTACCCCGCGCCCGGTTGCACCTGCCGGCGACGAATTCGGCCGGAACCCGATCGTGTGAAGTAAACTACGCGGTTACGACGCACAGACCCGCCGAAAGCGTCGCGTTCCGCGCGACGCTTTTGCATTTCTGCAGCCATTTATTGACGCTTCCAACCGTGAATCCGAGCCGCGCCTGCGCGCGGCGATAGAGCCAACGATGTCCCGAATTTCCTTGTTTCCGCGTCAGTCCCGTCTGTCGCGTGCCGTGCGTGGCGCGCTGGCGATCCTGGCGCTCGGCGCAGCCGCATCGGCATGGGCAGTCGGCGCCGGCGAACTGCCGGCGTCCGCTGCCGGCGCCGCCGCTCCGCTTACCGTGACGGTCCAGCCGGGCCAGTCGCTGAACGACATCGCGAAAGCGGCCACGCAATCGCACGATCCGGGCGTGCTCGCGCGCGCTGGCCGTGCGCTGTTCGACGCCAATCCGCAGGCGTTCATGAAGCGCGACGCGAGCCGCCTGAAAGTCGGCGCGACGCTGACGGTGCCCGCGCTCGACGCCACCGGCGCGGCGCTCGCGCCGGCCGGCGCATCCGCTGCCTCCGGGACGACGGCCGCTTCCGCGCCCGCCGCCGCATCGGGCGCGGCGGCGATCGCGCAGCATGGCGCATCGGCGCCGCATGCCGGCTCGGCCGTGCAGTCCGCGCCGGTGGCGCCTGCCCAGCATGCAACGCCGGTGAGCGGCGCGAGTGCCGCGACGGCGGCGGGGGCATCGGCATCGGCTTCGAGCGGTGCCTCTTCGAACGGGGCGTCGGCCGCACATGGCGCGTCGGCTGTCGACGGCATGCAGCCGGCGGCGCCTACGGCCGGGGCAAGCGGCCCGCACGTATGGAGCGGCGCGATCCAGTCGGCGCCGTCGGCCACGAGCGACGCCGCGGGGCAGGCGGTGCCGGGCGGCCCGGTTTCCGGCGTGCACGAACCGGCCGGCGCAGCGCCCGCCGTGAGTGCGTCGCAGCCGCGGCCGTCGAGCCTGCAGCAATTGCTGGCGCTGAAGAATCGCGTGCTGATGGAGTTGCAGAAGCACGGCATCGGCAAGCCGGCCACGACGACCGGCGTCGCGCCGGCGCCGGCTCCGGTGCCCGCCGCGCCGCGTCCGGCCGCGAACGACGCGGGTGTGTCGGCCGCCGCATCGACGGCAAGCGAAGCCGCGTCGGGCGTGGCAGCCAGCGCGCCGCAACCGGCATCGGCGTCCGTGCAGCCGGTCGCGCCCGTCGCGACACCTGCACGCCGTCCCGAACAGATGGATTGGCGTCCGGCCGCCGTGGCCGGCGCTGCCGTGATCGTGCTCGCGGCCGGCTTCGCGTGGCGCAAGCGCCGCAAGGGGCGCCGCGCGGACGATGCGGGTACGGCTACGGCCGCGGCAGGCGGTGCCGCGGAAGCGGAAGCCGCGCCGTCCGTCGAGCGCGAACTGCCGATCACGCCCGAGATGCCGGTTGCGCGCGATGCGGCGTCCGACATGAACCTCGCGGCGGCGACTGCGGCGGCGGCGGAGACCATCGAGCCGCCCGCAGCGGACACCTCGCCCGCACCCGAAGTGACGGCGCCGCCGCGCGACGAGTCGCCCGAATTGCCGTCTGCTCATGCGGCGGAGTCGCCCGCGAACGACGCGACTCCGGTTTCGGCCGAGGCGCCGCACGACGCGGCGCCAGCGGAAAAAAACACCGCCGCCGATCAGCCGGCCGAGCCGCCCGCCGCGTCCATCGCGCCTTCGAGCACCGAAGCGCAGCACGCGACGCTGATGCAGAACGCGATCAGCGCGCTCAACAGTCTCGACATGCCGTTGCCGCCGCGGGCGACAGACGAGCCGTCGTTGACGCCGGAGGAACGCGCGGCGCGGGCAGCGCAGCCCGACGCCGATAAAATCGCAACTAACGGTCAATTCGCCCAGCACCCGCCGATTGGCTCGGGCGGGACGACGCCGGAACATCCGGCCGACCAGGACGACGAGCTCGACTGGGACCCGGACGCCGCGACGCCTGCCAGCCACGCGGGCCAGCCGCCCGCGACGTCGTCGCTGCCGGCGCTCGGCGGCGCGCAGTTCGGCGCGCTGAAGCTCGATTTCGATCTCGACCTGCCGTCCACGCCGGGCGTCGCGCTGCCTGCGCTCACCGCGGACGAACTCGCGCGCATCGCCCGCAACAAGCTCGATCTCGCGGCGGAGTACGTCGAACTGGGCGACCTGTCCGGCGCGCGCACGCTGCTGCAGGAAGTGGTCGACGCGAACGACGCCGCGACGCGCGACGATGCGCGCGCGCTGCTCGCGAAACTGGCGGACGAGGCGTGATGCGGATCGCGCTGGGCATCCAGTACGACGGCGCGGCGTTCTGCGGCTGGCAGGCGCAGCCGCACGGCAAGACCGTGCAGGACCGGCTCGAACATGCGCTGGCCGAGTTCGCGCGGGTGCCGCTGCACACGACGGTGGCGGGGCGGACCGACACCGGCGTCCACGGGCTCGGGCAGGTCGTGCATTTCGACACGGAACTCGAGCGCGAGGTGTTCTCGTGGGTGCGCGGCACCAACGCGTTCCTTCCGCCGACCGTGTCGGTGCAGTGGGCGAAGCCGATGCCGGACACGTTCCATGCGCGCTTTTCGGCGTTCGAGCGCACCTATTACTACGCGCTGTACGTGCATCCGGTGCGTTCGCCGATGCTGGCCGGGCGCGCGGGCTGGATCCACACGCCGCTCGACGACGACGCGATGCGCGCCGCCGCCACGTACCTGATCGGCGAGCACGACTTTTCGTCGTTCCGGTCGTCGGAATGCCAGTCGAAGACGCCGGTCAAACACCTGTATCAGATCGACGTGCGGCGCGCGGGGCATTTCATCCATTTCCGCTTCCGCGCCAACGCGTTCCTGCACCACATGGTGCGCAACCTGATGGGCTGCCTCGTCGCGGTGGGGCGCGGCCGCTATCCGGCCGACTGGCTCGCCGACGTGCTGGCCGGGCGCGACCGCAATCTCGCGGCGCCCACGTTCATGGCCGACGGGCTGTACCTCGCCCACGTCGGCTACCCGGCGGAATTCGCCGTCCCGCCCGCGCAGCTCGGCAGCGTGCCGTGGAGCAGCGTCTGGGCGGATCTGGACCCACAAACATGACGGAGCACGCCGTGTCTTCTTCGACTTCCGCCGCGGCTGGCCTGGCGCCGCGCACGCGCATCAAGCTGTGCGGGCTGTCGCGCCCCGAGGACGTGCTGCACGCGGCGGCGCTCGGCGCCGATGCGATCGGCCTCGTGTTCTACCCGAAGAGCCCGCGCGCGGTGTCGATCGCGCAGGCGGCCGAGCTGGCGAGCCTCGCGCCGCCGTTCGTCTCGGTGGTCGGGCTGTTCGTGAATGCGACCGAAGCCGAGATCGAAGCCGTCGTGCGCGACGTGCCGCTCACGGTGCTGCAGTTCCACGGCGACGAGACGCCGGAGCAGTGCGACGCACTTGGCCGCGCGGCACGCCTGCCGTGGTTGCGCGCGGTGCGCGTCGGCCCCTCGACGCAGCGTGCCGATTTGGTAGAATCGGCTCTTCATTATTCGAAAGCGCGCGGCCTCCTGTTCGACACCCTGGTGCCGGATTACGGCGGTAGCGGCAAGGTCTTCGATTGGTCTCTTATTCCCGCAGAGCTCGCGCGTCGGGCCGTTTTGAGTGGTGGCTTGAACGCGCAAAACGTCGGTGATGCGATCCGCCAGCTGCGTCCGTTTGCTGTCGATGTCTCGAGTGGCATCGAAGTGGAGGGCGCGAAGGGCGTGAAGGATCACGCCCGGATGGCGGCGTTCGTACGCGCGGTGCGCGCAGCGGACGCCGGGTGATGCAAGCCGGTGCGACCCCCAAAGCGGGCGCACCGACCGATCGAGAGAGACGCCATGTACAACCTTCCTGATGATCGCGGCCATTTCGGCCCGTATGGCGGCGTGTTCGTCGCCGAGACGCTGATTCACGCGCTGGACGAACTGCGCGCGGCGTATGAAAAGTTCCAGAACGATCCCGACTTCGTCGCCGAATTCGAGCGCGAGCTGAAGTATTTCGTCGGTCGCCCGTCGCCGATCTATCACGCGCAGCGCTGGAGCGAGATGCTCGGCGGCGCGCAGATCTACCTGAAGCGCGAAGACCTGAACCACACGGGCGCGCACAAGATCAACAACGTGATCGGCCAGGCGCTGCTCGCGAAGCGCATGGGCAAGAAGCGCGTGATCGCGGAAACCGGCGCCGGCCAGCACGGCGTCGCGACCGCGACGATCTGCGCGCGCTTCGGGATGGAATGCGTCGTCTACATGGGCTCGGAGGACGTGCGCCGGCAGGCCGCCAACGTCTACCGGATGAAGCTGCTCGGCGCGACCGTCGTGCCGGTCGAATCGGGTTCGCGCACGCTGAAGGACGCGCTGAACGAAGCGATGCGCGACTGGGTCACGAACATCGAAAGCACGTTCTACATCATCGGCACGGTCGCGGGCCCGCACCCGTATCCGATGATGGTGCGCGACTTCCAGCGCGTGATCGGCGACGAGTGCAAGGTGCAGATGCCCGAGCTCGCCGGCCGGCAGCCGGACGCGGTGATTGCGTGCGTGGGCGGCGGGTCGAACGCGATGGGCATCTTCTATCCGTACATCGACGATACCTCGGTGCAGCTGATCGGCGTCGAAGCGGCCGGCGACGGCCTCGATACGGGCCATCACGCGGCATCGCTGATCGCCGGCAGCCCGGGCGTGCTGCACGGCAACCGCACGTACCTGCTGCAGGACGACAACGGCCAGATCATCGAGACGCATTCGGTGTCGGCGGGCCTCGACTATCCGGGCGTCGGCCCCGAGCACGCATGGCTGAAGGACAGCGGCCGCGCGCAGTACGTGCCGATCAGCGACGACGAGGCGTTGAAGGCGTTCCACGACTGCTGCCGGATCGAGGGGATCATTCCCGCGCTCGAGTCGAGCCACGCGATCGCGTATGGCGTGAAGCTCGCGCCGACGTTGCCGAAGGACAAGATCCTGCTCGTCAACCTGTCGGGCCGCGGCGACAAGGACATGCACACGGTCGCCGAGCGATCGGGCATCGAGCTCTGACCCCGACCGATGCGTGACCTGATCGAAGAGCCGGGCGGCGGCGCCGCGAGCGAGGCGGAGGCGGTTCAGCCCGCCGCTGCCGTGCCGCGCGTGCTGCCGTCCGGTATCGAGCTGCACAACCGCGATTTCCTGACCCACGCCGCGCAGCTGCCGGATGCGTCGATCGACCTGATCGTCGCCGATCCGCCGTACGGGCTCGGCAAGGACTACGGCAACGATTCGGACAAGCGTTCGGGCGACGACTTCCTCGCGTGGACGCGCGAGTGGCTCGACCTTGCGATTCCGAAGCTGAAGCCGAGCGGGTCGATGTACATCTTCTGCACGTGGCAGTACGCGCCGGAAATCTTCAGTTTCCTGAAGACGAAACTCACGATGGTCAACGAGATCATCTGGGACCGGCGCGTGCCGAGCATGGGCGGCACGACGCGCCGTTTCACGTCGGTGCACGACAACATCGGCTTTTTCGCGGTTTCCAAAGCGTATTACTTCGATCTCGATCCGGTCCGCATCCCGTACGACGCCGACACGAAGAAGGCCCGCTCGCGCAAGCTGTTCGAAGGCAGCAAGTGGCTGGAGATGGGCTACAACCCGAAGGACGTCTGGTCGGTCTCGCGCCTGCACCGGCAGCACGCGGAGCGCGTCGATCATCCGACCCAGAAGCCGCTGGAAATCATCGAGCGGATGGTGCTCGCAAGCTGCCCGCCGGGCGGCCGCGTGCTCGATCCGTTCATGGGCAGCGGCACGACCGCGGTGGCCTGCGCACGGCAGGGGCGCGACTTCGTCGGCTACGAGATCAACGAAAGCTATTGTGCGATCGCGCATGAGCGCGTGAGCGTGCTCGCCGCGCCGGCGTGCGCGTGAGTCGCGCCGCCGCGTCGCCGAACGCAACGCATACATCGTATGAGACCGGAGCAAGCGCTGAAGCGCCAGCTCCGGATCGACACAGGAAAATTGCCATGTCCCGTATTCAGCAGACCTTCGCCGCGCTCGCCGAACAAGGCCGTAAGGGCCTGATCCCGTTCATCACGGCCGGCGATCCCGATCCCGCGAAAACCGTCGAATTCATGCACGCGCTCGCCGCAGGCGGCGCGGACGTGATCGAGCTCGGCGTGCCGTTCTCGGACCCGATGGCCGACGGCCCGGTGATTCAGCGCTCGTCGGAACGCGCGCTCGCGCGCGGCGTCACGTTGAAGAGCGTGCTCGCCGACGTGAAGCGTTTCCGCGAAACCGACCCCCAAACCCCCGTCGTGCTGATGGGCTATGCGAACCCGATCGAACGGATGGGTGTCGATGCGTTCGCGGCCGAAGCGCACGCGGCCGGCGTCGACGGCGTGCTGGTGGTCGACTATCCGCCGGAAGAGGCCGGTGTTTTCGCCGAGAAAATGCGCGCCGCGCAGATCGATCCGATCTTCCTGCTGGCGCCCACGTCGACCGACGAGCGCATTGCCGACGTCGGCAAGATCGCGAGCGGCTACGTGTATTACGTGTCGCTCAAGGGCGTGACCGGCGCGGGAAATCTGGATGTTTCGAGCATTGCAGGTAAAATCCCGGCCATCAAGTCGCGCGTGCCGGTTCCGGTGGGCGTCGGCTTCGGTATCCGCGACGCCGAAACGGCGCGCGCGGTGGCCGAAGTTTCGGATGCCGTCGTGATCGGCAGCCGCCTGGTGCAGCTGCTCGAGAGCGCCGCGCCGGAAGGCGCCGCCGCCGCGCTGAAGACTTTCATTGCCGAGCTGCGTGCCGCCCTGGACGGCGCGGGCAAGACGGCGCGATAAACACAACAGGAAGCGGGAACGGGCCGGTCGGCCCGCCCCGCCACGGAACAGGAAACCATACGATGAGCTGGCTCGACAAACTGTTGCCGCCGAAGATCAAGCAGACCGACCCGAAAAGCCGCAAGGGCATTCCGGAAGGCCTGTGGGTCAAGTGCCCGTCCTGCGAGGCCGTTCTCTATCGCAACGACGTGGACGCGAACCTGCACGTGTGCCCGAAGTGCGATCACCACATGCGCATCGGTGCACGCGAGCGCCTCGACGGGCTGCTCGATCCGGAAGGCCGCTATGAAATCGGCCAGGAAATCGTGCCGGTCGACACGCTGAAGTTCAAGGACAGCCGCAAGTACCCCGATCGTCTGAAGGAAGCGATGGACGAAACCGGCGAGACCGACGCGATGGTCGTGATGGGCGGGGCGATCCACACGCTGCCCGTCGTCGCGGCCTGTTTCGAGTTCTCGTTCATGGGCGGCTCGATGGGCTCGGTCGTCGGCGAACGCTTCGCGCGCGGCGCGCAGAACGCGCTGGAGCAGCACGTGCCGTTCATCTGCTTCACGGCATCGGGCGGCGCGCGGATGCAGGAAAGCCTGCTGTCGCTGATGCAGATGGCCAAGACCACCGCGATGCTGACCAAGCTGGCCGAGGCGAAGCTGCCGTTCATCTCGGTGCTGACCGACCCGACGATGGGTGGCGTGTCGGCGAGCTTCGCATTCCTCGGCGACGTCGTGATCGCCGAGCCGAAGGCGCTGATCGGCTTCGCCGGCCCGCGCGTGATCGAGCAGACGGTCCGCGAGAAACTGCCGGAAGGCTTCCAGCGCGCCGAATTCCTGCTGAAGACCGGCGCGATCGACATGATCGTCGATCGTCGCAAGATGCGCGACGAGATCGCGCAGTTGCTCGCGCTGCTGCAGCGACAGCCGGCCGACGCGCTGGCCTGACCGGCGCAAGGTTGTGACTCCGCGCGTCGCCTGGCTCCAGCGTCAGGCGGCGCGCTTCGTTTTTTGGCGTAGTGGCGGTACCGATCCAGATTTGATCCGATGAGCACTTTTCCCACTCTCGACGCGTGGCTTTCGCATCTCGAACGCGCGCACCCGGTCGGCATCGACATGGGCCTGACCCGCATCGGGCAGGTCAAGGCGGCGCTGCAGCTCGAATTCGCGTGCCCGGTGATCACCGTCGGCGGCACGAACGGCAAGGGCTCGACCTGCGCATTCCTCGAGACGATCCTCGTGCGCGCGGGCTACAAGGTCGGCTGCCACACGTCGCCGCACCTGCTCGAATTCAACGAGCGCGCGCGCGTGAACGGACAGAACGTGACCGATGACGAACTGCTGCCGCACTTCGAGGCCGTCGAAGCCGCGCGCACGTCGCTGGCCGAGCCCGTATCGCTCACGTATTTCGAATTCACGACGCTCGCGATCCTGCATCTGTTCGCGGCGCGCGGGCTCGACGCGGTGATCCTCGAAGTCGGCCTCGGCGGCCGGCTCGACGCGGTCAACATCATCGATACCGATTGTGCGATCGTCACGAGCATCGACATCGACCATACCGAATACCTTGGCGACACGCGCGAGAAGATCGCGTTCGAGAAGGCCGGGATCTTCCGCGCCGGCAAGCCGGCGATCTGCGGCGATCCGGCCGCGCCGCAGACGCTGATCGACCACGCCGAAGCGATCGGCGCCGATCTGTGGCTCGTCGGTCGCGATTTCCGCTACGAGGCGCAAGCGGGCGCCGAGCGCCAGCAATGGAGCTACCTCGGCCGCGAGAAGCGCTATCCGGCGCTCGCGTATCCGGCGCTGCGTGGCGCGAATCAGCTGATCAATGCGTCGGCCGCGCTCGCCGCGCTCGAGGCGCTGCGTCCGGTGCTGCCGGTGTCCGCGCAGGACATCCGGCTCGGGCTGGCGAACGTCGAGCTGCCGGGGCGCTTCCAGGTGCTGCCCGGCAAGCCGGCGATCGTGCTCGACGTCGCGCACAACCCGCATGCGTCGGCCGTGCTCGAGCAGAACCTCGGCAACATGGGCTTCTTCCCGTACACGTACGCGGTGTTCGGCGCGATGCACGACAAGGACATCGACGGCGTGCTGCAGCACCTGAAGGGCGAGATCGACCACTGGTGCGTGACCGACCTGCCGCTGCCGCGCGCGGCCTCCGCGGAGCAGCTCGAAGCCGCGCTGCGCAAGGCTGGCGTGGAGGAGGGGCCCGATTCGAGCGTGACGCGCTACGCGTCGCCTGCGGAAGCGTTTCGCGATGCACTAAAAAGAGCATCCGAGAATGATAGAATCGTGGTTTTCGGCAGTTTCCATACGGTTGCCGGCGTGCTGGCCTACCGTAAATCGCAGCAACACTGACTGACGGGCAGTTTCGGACTCAGCCATTCATGGGAATTTTCTCGTTCGGCAAAAAAGACGACGACGCGCCCCCGCGGCGCGGCGGTCGCACCGGGGCTTCCCGGAACGTGCGCACGGAGCGCACTGAACGCGTCGAGCGGCGCCCGCGCCGCACCGAGCGTCCGGAATCGGACGCACTGCTCCTCGATCCGACCCTTCCAGAAAAGCAACGCGCACGCCGGCGCCTCGTCGGCGCGATCGCGCTCGTCGTGGCCGCGGTGATCGTGCTGCCGATGGTGCTCGACTCGCACCCGAAGCCGGTCACGGACGACATCGCGATCGACATCCCGAACCGGCCCGCGCACCAGGCGGTCGCGCCGCGCGACGACGATGTGTCCGACGTGCAGGCGGGCGTCGTCCACGACGAACCGCCGGCATCCGACACGACCGTTGCGGCCGCACCGGCCCCTGCGCCGAAGGATGCCGCCAAGCCGGCCGCGAAACCCGATACGACCACCACGGCGAGCGTGACGCCGCCGAAGCCCGCGCCGAAGCCGGCCGCCCCCGCGGCGAAACCGGCCGCGCCGAAGCCTGCGCCCGCAACCGTCGCGAATGCCGGCGCCGCGAGCCCGGACAGCGGCGACGCATCGTCGCCGGCATCGCCGGCCGGTGCGCGCTTCGCGGTGCAGCTCGGCTCGTTCAAGGACGACGCGACGGCCCGTTCGTGGGCGACCAAATTGAAATCGGCGGGTGTGCCCGCATATGTCGAGCATCGCAAGCAGGCGGACGGCAGCACGGCTACACTGTTGCGTGCCGGCCCGTTCGCGGATCGATCGGCGGCTTCCGCCGCGATCGCGAAGGTGCGCGAAGCCGGTCTGACGCAGTAATGCCACGATGCTGACGGCTTTCGACTACGCTGTATTGGCGGTGATCGTGTTGTCGGCGCTGCGCGGCGCATGGCGCGGCTTCGTGTCCGAGATTTTCGGGCTGATCGGCTGGATCGCGGCGATCGTGATCGCGGGCCGCTACGTCGGGCTGGTCGTGCCGTACATCCCGGCGAACTGGCCGGGCGGCGCGCTGACGCAGTGGGTGATCGCCTTCGCGTTAGTCGTGATCGGCGTCGTGCTGGTCGCCGGCGTGGCGAACGCGCTGCTGTCGCGGATCGCGCAGGCGAGTGGCCTGGGCGGCGTCGACCGCTCGCTGGGCATGATGTTCGGGCTCGTCCGCGGCTGCGTGCTGGTGGTGCTGCTGGTCGCGGCGGCCGGGCTGACCGAACTGCCCAAACAGGATTTCTGGCGCAATGCGCTATTGCGTCCTTTTGCCGAACAGGGCGTGCACGAGCTGAAGCAGCTCCTGCCCGACGGCATGGCCCAGTACGTACGCGTGTGACGACGCGGCCGGGCAGGACGGAACCGATTTTGTCATTCTGAAGGACATGCCATGTGCGGCATCGTAGGTGTTATCTCCCAATCCCCGGTCAATCAGCTGATCTATGACAGCCTGCTGCTGCTGCAGCATCGCGGTCAGGACGCGGCGGGCATTGCGACGGCGGACGGCAGCAATTTCCACATGTACAAGGCGAACGGCATGGTGCGCGACGTGTTCCGCACGCGCAACATGCGCAGCCTGCCCGGCACCTACGGCATCGGCCAGGTGCGCTACCCGACGGCCGGCTCGGCGTCGAGCGAGGCCGAGGCGCAGCCGTTCTACGTGAACGCGCCGTTCGGGATCATCCTCGCGCACAACGGCAACCTGACGAACTGGCAGCAACTGAAGGACGAGATGTTCCGGATCGACCGCCGGCACATCAACACCAATTCCGACAGCGAAGTGCTGCTCAACGTGTTCGCGCACGAGCTGCAACTGTCGACCACGGGCCTCGAGCTCGATCCGGCGTCGGTGTTCAAGGCGGTGTCGGGCGTGCATCGCCGCCTGCAGGGTTCGTACGCGATCGTGTCGCTGATCGCCGGCTACGGCCTGCTCGCGTTCCGCGACCCGTTCGGCATCCGTCCGCTCTGCATCGGCAAGCTCGAAACCGAACACGGCACCGAATGGATGGTCGCGTCGGAGTCGGTGGCGGTCGAAGGCATCGGTTTCGAATTCGTGCGTGACCTGGAGCCGGGCGAAGCGATCTTCATCGACAAGGCCGGCAACTTCCACAGCCAGCAGTGTGCGGAGAACCCGACGCTGAATCCGTGCATGTTCGAATACGTGTATCTGGCCCGTCCGGATTCGTGTCTCGACGGCGTGCCGGTCTACAACGTGCGCCTGCGCATGGGCGACTATCTCGCCGAGAAGATCAAGCGCGAGCTGCCAAACGTGCCGATCGACGTCGTGATGCCGATTCCCGATTCGTCGCGCCCGGCCGCGATGCAGGTCGCCGCGAAGCTCGGCGTCGAGTATCGCGAAGGCTTCTTCAAGAACCGCTACGTCGGCCGGACCTTCATCATGCCGGGGCAGGCCGTGCGCAAGAAGTCGGTGCGCCAGAAGCTCAACGCGATGAGCATCGAGTTCAAGGACAAGCACGTGCTGATCGTCGACGATTCGATCGTGCGCGGCACGACCTCGCATGAAATCGTGCAGATGGCGCGCGATGCGGGCGCGAAGTCGGTGATCTTCGCGTCGGCGGCGCCGCCCGTGAAGTTCCCGAACGTGTACGGCATCGACATGCCGACGCGTGGCGAGCTCGTCGCGCACGGCCGCACCGACGAGGAAGTCGCGAAGATCATCGGCGCCGACCACCTGATCTATCAGGACGTCGACGATCTGCGCCGCGCGGTGCGCGACATCAACCCGAAGCTCGAGCGCTTCGAGGCGTCGTGTTTCGACGGCAACTACATCACCGGCGACGTGACGCCCGAGTATCTCGATGCGATCGAGCGCGCGCGCCTCACGCCGGCGTCGCAGGCCGATCGCGATACGGCCGGCGATACCGAGCGTTCGCAGATGAACCTGCAGCTGTCGGTCGAGTAACGCCGGCGCACGCTTCGATCGAGGCGTGATAGGATGTGGCCTTGCGTCGATTTGATATCAGCTTGCGGACGCGGGGCAACTTCCCAAAACAGCTAAAGCGAAGGCCGGCGGCAGCCGGCCCGAGTCGATCGCTGTCGTACCGCACCGAAGCCCGCTGATGCCGACGCATAGCGGGCTTTTTGTTTTTGGCCTGGGTTTTGACCGGGTCCGCGCCTCATGAACGACCGTCGGCGCGGCCATCGAATACGGAAAACGGAACATGGACGACTCCCTCAACTTCGACACGCTTGCCGTGCGCGCGGGCACGCAGCGCAGCGACTTCAACGAGCATTCGGAAGCGCTGTTCCTCACGTCGAGCTTCTGCTTCTCGAGCGCGGCCGACGCGGCCGAGCGCTTCGCGAATTCGGAAGACTATTTCACCTACTCGCGCTTCACGAATCCGACCGTCACCATGTTCCAGGAGCGTCTCGCGGCGCTCGAGGGCGGCGAGGCGTGCATCGCGACGGCGTCGGGCATGGCCGCGATCATGTCGGTCGTGATGTCCGCGCTGCAGGCGGGCGACCATCTCGTCAGCTCGCGCAGCCTGTTCGGCTCGACGCTCGGGATGTTCTCGCAGATCTTCAGCAAGTTCGGGATCACGACGACCTTCGTCGACCCGACGGACTTGAACGCATGGCAGGAAGCCGTGCGGCCGGAAACGAAGATGTTCTTCCTCGAGACGCCGTCGAACCCGTTGACCGAACTCGCCGACATCGAGGCGATCGGCAAGATCGCGAAGGCCGCGAACGCGCTGTTCGTCGTCGACAACTGTTTCTGCAGCCCGGTGCTGCAGCAGCCGCTGAAGCTCGGCGCGGATGTCGTGATGCATTCGGCGACGAAATTCCTCGACGGTCAGGGCCGCGTGCTCGGCGGCGCGCTGGTCGGCTCGAAGGAATTCATCATGGGCAAGGTGTTCCCGTTCGTGCGCAGCGCGGGCCCGACGCTGTCGGCGTTCAACGCGTGGGTGCTGCTGAAGGGGATGGAGACGCTGTCGCTGCGCGTCGAGAAGCAATCGGCGAACGCGCTGGAGATCGCGCGCTGGCTCGACGCGCATCCGGCCGTCGCGCGCGTGTTCTATCCGGGGCTCGAATCGCATCCGCAGCATGAACTCGCGAAGCGCCAGCAGAAGGCGGGCGGCGCGATCGTGTCGTTCGAGCTGAAGGGCGACACGCCCGAGCAGCAGCGCGCGAACGCATGGCGCGTGATCGACGGCACGAAGCTGGTGTCGATCACCGGCAACCTCGGCGATACGCGTACGACGATCACGCATCCGGCGACCACGACGCACGGCCGCATCACGCCGGAAGCGCGCGCCGCGGCGGGGATCACCGAGGGGCTGATCCGCCTGGCGGTCGGCCTCGAGCATGCGGGCGACATTCGCAACGATTTGGCGCGCGGCCTGAACGGCTGAGTGACGCAGCGGTTTTCGGACCGGGATCAATGAAAACGGGCCGCTCGTGAGAGCGGCCCGTCGTCGTTGTGCGCCCAGCATGGGCGCACTCCTGCGGGTGCAAGTCCCGCCATAAGCTGGTCACAGCGAATGAAGTGAAGCGCAA